>DASQCX010000899.1:0-4799 GCA_035634455.1 Burkholderiaceae bacterium | reverse complement strand
ACGCCAGGTGCTTGGCGAGATCGTTGGCCCGCTTGGCTACGCCGACGTATTCGAGCAGTTCGTAGGCGCGCTTTTCGATGGCCGCTTCTTCGTCCAGCGTGCGCTGGTCGCGCAGGATGGCCCCGAATACCCCCGCCTTCGTGCGCACGTGGCGGCCGATCATCACGTTCTCCAGGGCCGAGAGGTTCGCGAAGAGGCGGATGTTCTGGAAGGTGCGCGCGATGCCGGTCTTGGCGACCTCGTGCACCGCCGTCGGCTGGTAGGGTGCGCCACCCAGCATGAAGCTGCCGGCGTCGGGCGTGTACAGGCCGGTGATGACGTTGAAGAAGGTGGTCTTGCCGGCGCCGTTGGGGCCGATCAGGCCGTAGACCTGGCCCGGCTCGATGGTGATGCCGACGTCGGACAGGGCCTGCAAGCCGCCGAAGCGCTTGGACACGCCGCTGACCTGGAGAACTGCGTTGCTCATGGTGTTGCTATCCCTCTCGTGCTCGGCGGCTTACTTGGCGGGAGCGGCGGCCGGTGCGGCCTTGCCGTGCTCGGGCGACGGCCACAGGCCGCGCGGACGTAGGAGCATGATGACGATCATCGCCAGCGCCACCAGCAGCTGGCGCAGGATGGCCGCGTCGATGCGGCCGTCGGTCAGGTTGCGCAGCGGGTCGCCGACGTAGCGCAGCACTTCCGGCAGCGCCGAAAGCAGCAGCGCGCCCACCAGCACGCCAGGGATGTGGCCGATGCCGCCCACCACCACCATCGCGACGACGATGATGGATTCCTGCAGCGAGAACGACTCGGGCGAGATGAAGCCCTGCAACGTCGAGAACAGAACGCCCGAGAGCCCGCCGAACGTCGCGCCCATGCCGAAGGCCAGCAGCTTGAGGTTGCGGGTGTTGATGCCCATCGCCTTGGCCGCGATCTCGTCCTCGCGGATGGCCATCCACGCGCGGCCGATGCGCGAGCGCTCGAGGCGGTAGCAGATCAGCACCGAGGCGACCACCAGCAGCAGGAACAGGTAGTAGGACGGCATCACCACGCGGTGGAACTCGATGCCCGCGACCGTGTGGTCCTTGCCGAAGTCGAAGCCGAGGATCTTGATCGAGTCGATCGTGTCGATGCCCTTGGGGCCGTTGGTGATGTTGACCGGCGCGTCCAGGTTGTTCAGGAACACGCGGATGATCTCGCCGAAGCCGAGCGTGACGATGGCCAGGTAGTCGCCGCGCAGCCGCAACGTGGGGGCACCCAGCAGCATGCCGAAGGTGCCGGCCACCGCCGCGCCGATCGGCAGCACGAGCCAGATCGGCGCGTGCATCCCGTTCGGGAAATGGTTGTGGAACCAGTCGAAGGTGTCGGTCATGTGCGGCGACGCCAACAGGCCGAACGAGTACGCACCCACCGCGTAGAACGCGATGTAGCCGAGGTCCAGCAGGCCGGCGTAGCCGACGACGATGTTCAGGCCGAGCGCCAGCATCATGTACAGCAGCGCGTTGCACAGGATGCGCACCCAGGCGTCGCCGAAGTGCTGCGCGAAGTGCGGCAGCAGCAGCAGCACGATCGCGCCGACGATGTAGAGGACGAGCTTGTTGTTCATCACGGTTTTCCTTGTTCGCCTCGGCCTCAGGCGCGATCGGCCACGCGTTCGCCCAGCAGGCCCTTCGGACGCAGCGTCAGCACGATGATCAGCACGATGAACGCGAAGATGTCCTGGTAGTTGGAACCCAGCACGCCGCCGGTGAGGTCGCCGATGTAGCCGCCGCCCAGCGCCTCGATGATGCCCAGCAGGATGCCGCCCACCATCGCGCCGGCGAGGTTGCCGATGCCGCCGAAGACGGCCGCCGTGAAGGCCTTCAGGCCGGGCAGGAAGCCCATGGTGTGCTGCACCGAGCCGTAGTTCGACGCCCACATCACGCCCGCCAGCGCTGCGAGCGCGGCGCCGATGATGAAGGTGGCCGAGATGACGTTGTCCGGACGCACGCCCATCAGCGCCGCGACGCGCGGGTTCTCGGCAGTCGCCCGCATCGCGCGGCCGAGACGGGTCTTGTTGACCAGCCACATCAGGCCGCCCAGGGTCACGGCCGTCACGACGAGGATGGTGATCTGCGTGAAGTTGGTGACGGCGCCGCCGATGAAGATCGGGTCGCGCGGCAGCAGCGTCGGGTAGGACTTGTAGTTGGGCTTCCAGATGATCATGGCAAGCGTCTGCAGCAGCAGGCTCATGCCCATCGCGGTGATCAGCGGCGCGAGCCGCGGCGCGTTGCGCAGCGGCCGGTAGGCGACCTTCTCGATCGTGAAGTTCAGGATCGAGCAGACCACCACCGCGCACAGCAGCGCGATCAGCAGCAGCAGCCATCCGGGCAGGTCGTGCGGGCCCAGCCACACGGTGACGGACCAGCTGGTGAGCGCGCCCACCATCAACACCTCGCCGTGCGCGAAGTTGATGAGGTTGACGATGCCGTAAACCATCGTGTAGCCGAGTGCCACGAGCGCATACATGCTCCCGAGCACCAGACCGTTGATCATCTGCTGCAGAAAGATATCCATCAGGGGTCTCCTGGTCGTCACCGCCGCGACGCCGCTCCAACGGCGCGCGGCTCCCTTGCCCCAGCATCGACTTGCCGCAGGCGCGCCGCCACGGGCAATACCCGCATGCGGCACGCGCAGGCCTTGCAAGAACCCGGCCATCGGCACGCCCGTGGCTGGCCGATGACAGGGCTGGCAACCCCTGCGCGCTGTGCGGGATTCTAGGAGCGCCCCGCCGCCAGGGCGGACGGACTTACCCGCGAGAAACCGAACGACGCACTAATGAAGGCGCGGAAGGCGGAGCATTGTTCGCCGCGGTGCGCGATTCGCAGGTTCGGGGCACGGATGCCCCGTCGCAGGGCTCACGGCGCCTGGTTCGCCTGCTCGTCGTCCAGCGCGCGCAGCGCCGCGAGCTTCTCGCCGATCCGGATCTCCAGGCCACGCGGCACCGGCTGGTACCAGCGCTGGGGCGGGACGTCGTCCGGAAACCACTGCGCCCCGGCGGCGTAGGCGCCGGGCTCGTCGTGCGCGTAGCGGTACTCCGCGCCGTAGCCCATCTGCTTCATCAGCCGGGTCGGCGCGTTGCGCAGGTGGATCGGCACGGCGCGGGTGCCGTCGCGCTGCACGAACTCCTTGGCCTGCTTCCACGCGAGGTAGGACGCGTTGGACTTGGGCGCCGCCGCCAGGTAGGTGGTGGCCTGCGCCAATGCAAGCTCGCATTCAGGCAGGCCCAGGCGGTCGACGGCCTCGGCCGCGTTGATGGCCAGCTGCAGCGCGCGCGGGTCGGCGTTGCCCACGTCCTCGCTGGCGATGGCGATCATGCGGCGCGTGACCTGGCGCGGGTCGACGCCGCCGTCGATCATGCGCGCCAGCCAGTACAGCGCGGCGTCGGGCTGCGAGCCGCGCACGGACTTGTGGAAGGCCGAGATCTGCTCGTAGTAGGAATCGCCGCTCTTGTCGGCGCGCCGCAGCGACGGGCTCGTCGCCGATTTCGCGAAGCTCTCGTCCACCGCCGCCAGGCCGGCGCCGACGGCGGCGTGGGCCACCTGCTCCAGCAGGTTGAGGAAGCGCCGGCCGTCGCCGTCGGCGTAGCCGCCCAGCAGCGCGAGCGCGTCGGGGGCCAGCGCGACGGCGGGCAGGTGCTGCCGCGCGCGCTCGTACAGCTCGTCGAAGTCGGCCTGGGCGAGCGGCTGCAGGTTGTAGACCTGGGCGCGCGACAGCAGCGCGTTGGTCACCTGCATGCCCGGATGCTCGGTGGTGCCGCCGATCAGTGTCAGCAGGCCCGACTCGACGTGCGGCAGCAGCGCGTCCTGCTGCGTCTTGTTGAACGAGTGGATCTCGTCGACGAAGACGACCGTCTGCCGGCCCTGGCGGTCGAGCGCGTCCTGGGCCTCGTCGATGGCGGCGCGGATGTCCTTGATGCCGGCCAGCACGGCCGAGATCGCGATGAAGTGGCTGTTGGTGACCTTGGCCGCCAGCCGGCCGAGCGTCGTCTTGCCGACCCCGGGCGGCCCCCACAGGATGAACGAGTGCAGCTTGCGCGACTCGAAGGCCAGCCGCAGCGGCTTGCCGGGGCCCAGCAGGTGCTGCTGGCCGACGACGTCGGCGAGCGCCTGCGGCCGCATCAGCTCGGCCAGGGGCGGGACGGGTTTCGTGGAGAAGAGGTCGGCCATGGGAGACGGCCATCCTACAGCCCCGGCCCGCCCGGGGCGCGGCTGCGGCGGCGGCGCGGCGGGCGCATCCGGCGAATTGGCGGGGCGGCCGCGGTCTTTTCATGCCTTCGGCGGCCCGGCACGGCTTCACACTGCAGGACACAAGCCGCGGCCCGGTCCGCGCGCACCGTTTCCGTTGCAAGGAGCACCTCCGCCCATGAGCGCCATCACCGCCCCCGAAACCCGCAGCGTCGCCAAGGCGGCCGTCACGGCCACGCAGGGCGCGCGCGAGTACCTGTCCTTCAAGCTCGGCGCCGAGGAGTACGGCATCGACATCCTGAAGGTGCAGGAGATCCGCGGCTACGAGAACCCGACCCGCATCGCCAACGCCGCCCACTTCATCAAGGGCGTCGTCAACCTGCGCGGCGTGATCGTCCCCATCGTCGACCTGCGCCTGAAGCTGGGCTGCGGCGCCGACTTCAACGCCTTCACGGTCGTCATCGTGCTGAACGTCAAGGGCCGCGTGATCGGCGCGGTCGTCGACTCGGTGTCGGACGTCTGCGAACTCGGCGGCGACATGATCAAGCCGGCCCCGCTGATGAACTCCGGCGTCGACATGTCCTTCATCACGGG
>DASQCX010000898.1:0-1545 GCA_035634455.1 Burkholderiaceae bacterium | reverse complement strand
TCGCCTTCGCGCTCTTCGCCGCGCACACGGCCACGACGACTGTGGGTTCGTTCTTCAACCGCGCCCTGCTGCACGACCGCAATTTCCTGAGCGGCTGCGTGATCGCATTCGTCGTCGGCATCACGCTGTACGCCACGATGGCGCTGCTGCCCAACCTGCTGCAGGGGCTGCTCGGCTACC
This sequence comes from Burkholderiaceae bacterium, assembly GCA_035634455.1. Classification (GTDB taxonomy): domain Bacteria; phylum Pseudomonadota; class Gammaproteobacteria; order Burkholderiales; family Burkholderiaceae_C; genus Scleromatobacter. Next base: position 1,365 of record DASQCX010000898.1, on the reverse strand, counting down.
CCGTCGTCTACACCGGCGAGGTGATGGCGCCGCGGGGCATCGGCACCATGATCGCGATGCTGGTCGTCGGCCGCATGCTCCACCACATCGACGCGCGCTGGATCATGGCGCTCGGCTTCACGCTCACGGCGACGGCACTGTGGATGATGACGCGGATGACGCTCGACATGGATTCGGGCCTGGTCACGATCTCGGGCCTGATCCAGGGGCTGGGCATCGGCTTCACGTTCGTGCCGCTCAGCACGGTCACCTTCGCCACGCTGGCCCCTGCACTGCGCAATGACGGCACGCCGATCTACAACCTGCTGCGCAACATCGGCAGCTCGGTGGGCATCTCCATCGTGCAGACGATGCTCACCCAGGGTGCCGCGCGCGCGCACGCGGAGCTCGCCGGCGACATCAGCCGGGGCAACCTCGCGCTGGGCGCCCTGCCGGCCGCGCTGAATCCTGACAGCATGGGCGGTCTCGCCCTCATCAACGGCGAGGTTACCCGGCAGGCCGCGATGATGTCCTATATCGGCGACTTCTGGTTCATGCTCGGCCTGACGCTGTTTTCGGTGCCGCTGCTGCTCCTGATCCGCAAGGCCGGACACGGCGCGCCCAGGCGCACCGGCGCCCGGTCGGCCGAGAGCGAGGACGGCGGGCAGTTCGCCCACGCGGAGGCCTGACATCCGGGCCTCACGGACGTGCCGGCCGCCGGAGCGGGCGTGCGCCGCCGGCGCCGTCCATGGCCCGCCGGGACAAATTCATGCCTTCGGCGGCCAATCGCGGCGCACGCGACAGGCCGGACGCGACAAGCCACGCCGGCTGGACGAGAATCGGCGGCGGGCCGTGCGCGCCCGGCCGAAAGGACGTCCCGATGAAGAACGATCTGCCCCTCTCCGAACTGCACCCGAGCCCTGACCAGATCGCGCAGGCGCTGCGTGCGGCGCTCGACCAGCAGCGCACCGCCTACCTCGCGCATCCCGTGCCCACCCTGGCCGAGCGCAAGGCCGACCTGCGCACGCTCCAGCGCTTCATCCGCGAGAACAAGGACGAGATCTGCGAGGCGATCAGCGCCGACTACGGCCATCGCTCGACCCACGAGACGCTGCTGGCGGAGATCTTCCCGGCGATGGACGGCATCTCGCACGCGATCGGCCAGTTGCGCAAGTGGATGCGCCCGCAGCGGCGCTGGATCGACCTGCGCAACTTCCTCGGCGCCCGCAACCGGGTCGTGCCGCAGCCGCTGGGCGTCGTCGGCGTCATCGTGCCGTGGAACTTCCCCTTGCACCTCAGCCTGATCCCCCTGACCTACATCTTTGCCGCCGGCAACCGCGCCATGGTCAAGATGAGCGAGAACTCGCGCCACCTCGCGGCCCTGCT
>DASQCX010000897.1:0-2370 GCA_035634455.1 Burkholderiaceae bacterium | reverse complement strand
GTCGGTGGCGATGTTGTGCGGGATGTTGAAGCACCCCGGATCGGTGCCCGGCTCGCCCCACGAGAACAGGAGCCGCCCTTTCGGGTCGTACTTGTGGACGCGCGAGTTGCCGTAGCCGTCCGACACGTAGATGTCGCCGTTCCTCGGACACAGCGCGACGTGCGTCGGCCGGTTGAACGGCTTGCCGCCGTGGAGCGCCGAGGGCTTGTCCGGATCGCCCAGGGTCAGCAGCAGCTTGCCCTCGGGCGTGAACTGCCTGACGGTGTGGTGCAGATCGTCGGTGAGCCAGAGCGTCCCGTCCGGGCCGATCGTGATCCCGTGGGCGCGCCGGAAGACGCCCTCGCCCCAGGATCGCAGGAACTTTCCGTCGCGATCGAACACGATGACCGGGTGCTCGCCGCGGTTGAACACGTGCACGTTGTCCTTGGCGTCGACGGCGACGCTCGTCGCTTCGACGAACGACCACCCCTCGGGCAGTCGACCCCATCCCTCGACCGGACGATAGTTCATGCGTGTGACCTCCCCTGGTCCGCGCCTATACTGCCACAACTCATGGGCGCACCTCGGCCGGCGGGGCCCCGGCTCCGCGACGGCCTGCGGCGCGCACTTCAACCTTGACGACGATCTCATGACCGCACCCATCGGCCTGTCCCTCAAACGCCGCGAGGATCGCCGCTTCCTCACCGGCCGCGGCCACTACGTCGACGACCTGCGGCTTGCCGATCTCCTGCACGCGGCGATCGTGCGCAGCCCTCACGCCCACGCCCGCATCAGTGGCATCGACGCGCGGCGTGCCCTGGTGCTGCCGGGAGTGATCGCGGTGCTCACGATGGCCGACTTACCGGAATGCGACGCGGCGGTGCCGCCGCTCGTGCCGTCGCCGCGGCTCAGACCGTATGCCCAGCCGGCGATCGCGGGGGCGAAGGCTCGCCACGCCGGCGAGGCGGTGGCGGTCGTCGTCGCCGACGATGTCTATCGAGCCACCGACGCCGCGCAGGCCGTGGACGTTCGCTACGACGTGCTGCCCGCGGCAGCCACCGTCGACGCTGCCCTCTCGACCGGCGCGCCGCGCGTGTTCGACGAGTGGCCCGACAACGCCGCCGGGCCCTCCGACGGCGCCGTCGGCGACGTCGTCCACGGCTTCGGCGAGGCACAGGTGATCGTCGAGGCGCGGCTCGGCGTGCCGCGCGTGGCCGCGATGCCGATCGAGCCGCGCGGCGTGCTCGTCCAGCCCGAGGCGCCGGACGGCCGGCTGACGATCTGGGCCTCGACCCAGGTGCCGTTCGCCGTGCGCGCGGCGATCGCCACGGCCCTGGGTCTCGCCGAGGAGCAAGTGCGCGTGATCGCGCCGGACGTCGGCGGCGGCTTCGGCGCCAAGGGCCACGTGTATCCCGAGGACGTGCTGCTGGCCGCGGTGGCGCGCCGGCTGCGCCGGCCGGTGAAGTGGATCGAGACCCGCCGCGAGCACTTCCTGGCGACGGCACCCGATCGCGATCAGCGCCATCGCGCACGGCTCGGCATCGCGCGCGATGGCGCCATCTGCGCGGTCGAGACCGAATTCACGCGCGACGGCGGCGCGTATCCGGTGATCGGCGACGTGATCTCGCTGAACTCGATCAACCACCTGCCCGGGCCCTACCGGATCGCGCACCTCAGGGGCTCGGCCGTCAACGTCGTGACCCACAAGACCTTCAGCGCCGCGTATCGCGGCGCCGGACGGCCCGAGATCGCGTACGTGCTCGACCGGCTGCTCGATCGCGCGTCGCGGCGAGCCGGGCTCGATCCCGCGGCGCTGCGCCGCCGCAACCCGATCCGCGCCGACGAGATGCCGTACACGACGGGCCTTCGCTACCGCGACGGAGTGCCGATCGTCTACGACCCGGCCGACTATCCGGCCGCGTTCGATCGACTGCTGGCGAGCTTCGGGTACGACGCGTGGCGCGCCACGCAGAAGATTCGCCGCGGGTCGCCGCGGCCCATCGGCATCGGGCTGTCCGCGTACCTGGAGGGCACCGGGATCGGGCCCTTCGAGGGTGCCGACGTCAAGATCGATCCGAGCGGCGTCGTCTACTTGCAGATCGGCGTCTCGTCGCAGGGCCAGGCCCACGAGACCACCCTGGCGCAGGTGTGCGCGGCCGAGCTCGGTGTCGGCGCGGAGCAGGTCGTCGTCGTGGGCGGCGACACCGCGGTCGTCGGCTACGGCAACGGTACGATCGCGAGCCGCGTCGCGGCGGTTGCCGGGCCGGCGGTGGCGCGCACGGCGCGCGACGTCGCGCGCAAGGCGCGGCTCGTCGCCGGCGAAATGCTCGAGTGCGCGCCGGCGGACGTCGTGCTCACCGGCGGGCGCGCACACGTGGCCGGCATGACCGA
>DASQCX010000896.1:0-5679 GCA_035634455.1 Burkholderiaceae bacterium | reverse complement strand
TGGCCCAGCCACTGTCGCTGTACGAGACGCGGCCCGACCCGCTGCAGAACCTGCCCTACGTGGGCCTGGGCTACAGCCGCCTGTACCTGAAGAGCCAGCTGAGCCTGAACGCCGACTTCGGCCTCGCGTCGCAGAACCGCGGCCACGGCCTGTTCAACAGCGCCAGCAGCCTCGACGACGTCACCAGCCAGCTGCGCTGGGCGCCGGTGATGGCGGTCAACGTCCGCTACTCGTTCTGACGACCTTTCGGGTGCGCAGCCAATCCGTTTGGCTTATAAACGGCAGATCGGCGCCTGCGCGCGCCTTCCCCTGATCCCGACTGCCATGTCCGACGTCCAGCAACGCATCGATAGCCTCGTCAAGAACAACAAGATCGTGTTGTTCATGAAGGGCACCGCCCAGTTCCCCATGTGCGGCTTCTCCGGCCGCGCCATCCAGATCCTGAAAGCCTGCGGCGTGACCGACCTGAAGACGGTCAACGTGCTCGAGGACGAGGAAGTGCGCCAGGGCATCAAGGAATACGCCAACTGGCCGACGATCCCGCAGCTGTACGTCAACGGCGAGTTCATCGGCGGCTCGGACATCCTGATGGAGATGTACGAGGCGGGCGAGCTGCAGCCGCTGCTTTCGGCTTGATCACTCGGGTCATCGTCGGCATCACCGGCGCGTCCGGCGCCGCGTACGGCGTGCGCCTGCTCGAGCGCCTGCAGGCGCTCGGCGCCGAGACGCACCTGGTCGTCACGCCCTCGGGCGTCATCAACGTGCACCACGAGCTGGGCCTGTCGCGCGACGAGCTCGCCGCGAAGGCGTCGCACGCCTGGCCGGTGGGCGACATCGGCGCCTGCATCGCCAGCGGCAGCTTCGACGCGCAGGCCATGGTGGTGGCGCCGTGCACGATGAAGTCGCTCGCCGCCATCGCCCACGGCTTCGGCGACAACCTGCTCACGCGCGCCGCCGACGTCATGCTCAAGGAACGCCGCCGCCTCGTGCTGATGGTGCGCGAGACGCCGTTCAACCTCGCCCACCTGCGCAACATGACCGCCGTCACCGAGATGGGCGGCATCGTCTTCCCGCCGCTGCCGGCGTTCTACAACAAGCCGCAATCGATCGCGGAGATGGTGGACGACACCGTCGAACGCGTCGTCGAGATGCTGGGCGTGCCCGGCGCGTCGCCGCGGCGCTGGAACGGGCTTTGATGCGGCGCTGACGCTTCAGTGCGGCGCCGACGCCGGCTTGGCCTCCGGATCCTTCCACTCCCAGCGCCTGCGGGCGCCGAGCACCATGTCCGGATACGCCGCCTGCCCACGGCTGCCGTTGTAGCGGCCGAGCGCCATGAACAGGTCGCCCTTCTCGACGTCGAGGTAGTGGCGCAGGATCACGCAGCCGAAGCGCAGGTTGACCTGCATGACGAACAGCCGCGCGGCGTCGCCGTCGCCGATCTGGCGCGCCCAGAACGGCATCACCTGCGTGTAGCCGCGCGCGCCGGCGCCGCTGATCGCGTACTTGCGGAACCCGCTCTCGACCTGGACCAGCCCGAGCACCAGCGCGGGCTCGAGGCCGGCGCGCCGGCTCTCGTACCAGACGGTCTGCAGGAACTCGATGCGCTCGTGGCCCTCGGTCTTGCTCTTCTTCAGGCGCTCGCTCATCGCGCCCAGCCAGCGCAGGTAGGCCAGACGCTGCTGGATGTCGTCGAACTTCAGCTCGGGCGGCGGCGCGCCGGCCGCGATGGCGGCGCTCAGCGCGGTGCGCACCGAGTCGGCCAGCGGCTCCTCGATCTGCGCGCCAGCCAGCGCGGACGTCGTCCACGCGAGCGCCATCGCCCCGGCGGCCAGGCCGGCGACGGCCCCGCGCCGGACCCGCGCCAAGCTCATGCCGCCAGGCGCGCCCGCAGGTCGGCCACGACGTCGGCCAGCGCCACGCTGCTGGCCTTGTCCTCGCGGCGGCCCTGCACCTCGAGCTGGCCCTCCTTGAGGCCGCGGTCGGAGATGACGACGCGCTGCGGGATGCCGATCAGCTCCCAGTCGGCGAACATCGCGCCCGGGCGCTCGCCGCGGTCGTCCAGCATCACGTCGACGCCGAGCGCGGCCAGTTCGTCGTGCAGCTTGTCGGCCGCGGCCTTGACCTCGGCGTTGCGGTCGTAGCCGATCGGGCACAGCACCACGGCGAACGGCGCCAGCGCGACCGGCCAGATGATGCCGCGCGCGTCGTGGTTCTGCTCGATGGCGGCGGCCGCGATGCGGGTGACGCCGATGCCGTAGCAGCCCATCTCGAACGGCTGGGGCTTGCCGGTCTCGTCGAGGAAGGTCGCGTTCATCGCCTTGGAGTACTTGGTGCCGAGGTAGAACACCTGGCCCACCTCGATGCCGCGGTCGATCTCGAGCACGCCCTTGCCGTCGGGCGACGGATCGCCGGCGACGACGTTGCGGATGTCGGCCACGAGGTCGGGCTCGGGCAGGTCGCGCGCCCAGTTCGCGCCGGTGAAATGGAAGTCCTCCGCGTTGGCGCCGACGACGAAGTCGCTCATGTTGGCGACCGTGCGATCGGCGACGACCTTGACCGGCTTGCTCAGCCTGATCGGGCCGAGGTAGCCGGGCTTGCTGCCGAAGTGATCCTCGATCTCGGCGACGGTGGCGAAACGGAAGCCGTCCTTCAGGCCGTCGACCTTGCCGACCTTGACCTCGTTCATGTCGTGATCGCCGCGCAGCAGCAGCAGCCATACGGTGGTCTTGCGCACGTCGCCCTTGTCGTCGAGCTCGTCGGTGGCCAGCACCAGCGACTTGACCGTGCGGGCCAGCGGGATGCCCAGCAGCGTCGCGACGTCGGCGCAGGTGCTCTTGCCCGGCGTGGCCGTCTTGACCAGCGGCTCGGCGGCGGCGCCGCGCTCGGCGATCAGGGCGACGCCTTCGGCAGCCTCGATGTTGGCCGCGTAGTCGGACGTGGGGCAATAGACGATGGCGTCCTCGCCGGTGTCGGCGATGACCTGGAACTCCTCCGACTTGTCGCCGCCAATCGCGCCCGAATCGGCCGCCACGGGACGGTACTTCAGGCCGAAGCGGTCGAAGATCGCGCGATACGCGTTGCGCATCACGTGGTAGCTCTCGATCGCCGCGGCCTCGTCGCGGTCGAACGAGTACGCGTCCTTCATCGTGAACTCGCGGCCGCGCATGATGCCGAAGCGCGGGCGGCGCTCGTCGCGGAACTTGGTCTGGATCTGGTAGAAGTTCTTGGGCAACTGCTTGTAGCTGCGCAATTCCTGGCGCGCGATGTCCGTGATCGCCTCCTCGGAGGTCGGCTGCATCACGAAGTCGCGGTCGTGCCGGTCCTTCAGGCGCAGCAGTTCCGGCCCCATCTTGCTGAAGCGGCCGCTTTCCTCCCACAGCTCCGCCGGCTGCACGACCGGCATCACGAGTTCGACCGCGCCGGCGCGGTTCATCTCCTCGCGGACGATGGCCTCGATCTTGCGGATGACCCGCAGGCCCATCGGCATGTAGTTGTAGATGCCGGCACCCAGCTTCTTGATCATGCCCGCGCGGGTCATGAGCTTGTGGCTGGTCACTTCCGCATCGGCGGGGGCTTCCTTGAGCGTGGAAACGAAGAACTGGGAGGCTTTCATGGGCGCAAGGTTACCGGCTTGTCATCACCGAATCACGATTCGTCCGCTCGACATGCGGAAAAACTCGGGCTCGTGCGTTGTGTACCGCCGGTGCAATAATGGCTGCAGTCAAAGAATCGGGGTCAGATTATGCTCGACCGAGAGGGCTTCAGGCCCAACGTCGGCATTGTGCTGCTCAACTCGCGCAACCAGGTGTTCTGGGGCAAACGTCTCCGCACGCATTCCTGGCAGTTCCCGCAAGGGGGCATCAAATACGGCGAGTCGCCCGAGCAGGCGATGTTCCGCGAGCTCCACGAGGAGGTGGGGCTGCTGCCCGACCATGTGAGGATCCTCGCCCGCACCCGGGACTGGCTGCGCTACGAGGTTCCCGAGCACTACATCCGCAAGGACGCCCGCGGCCACTACAAGGGCCAGAAGCAGATCTGGTTCCTGCTCAAGCTGCTCGGACGCGACAGCGACATGAACCTGCGCGCCACCGACCACCCCGAATTCGACGCTTGGCGCTGGAACGACTACTGGGTGCCGCTGGACGTCGTCATCGAGTTCAAGCGCGGCGTCTACCAGCTGGCGCTGACCGAGCTCGCGCGCTTCCTGCCGAAGACGAACTACCAGAACCGCTACCTGCGCGGGGGCCCGCGCGGCCCGCGCGACGACCGCGCCAGCGACCTGCCCGAGGACGCCGCGGACGACGGCGGCCTGGCCGGCCCGCGCTCCGGGCCGGACGGACACGACCAACCGGCACGCTGACACCCGCGCCCGGTTGCGCGGGCCGCGGGTCAGTCAGCCCAGGACGAGGTTGTCGCGGTGCACCAGCTCGGGCTCGTTCGCGTACCCGAGCGCCGCCTCGATCTGCGAGGACGGCTTGCGCGCGATCAGGCGCGCCTCGGCCGACGAGTAGTTGGCCAGCCCGCGCGCCACCATGCGGCCGTCCAGCGATCGCACGGCGATGACGTCGCCGCGGTGGAACTCGCCCTCAACCTCGCGCACGCCGATCGGCAGCAGGCTCTTGCCTTCCTCGCGCAGCTTGATCGCCGCGCCGTCGTCGACGACCACCGCGCCGCGCAGCTGCAGGTGGTCGACCATCCAGCGCTTGCGCGCCGCCACCTTGGCCGTCTGCGCCGCCAGCAGCGTGCCGATCGGCTCGCCGGCGGCCAGGCGCAGCAGGACATCGGACTCGCGGCCCCAGGCGATCACGGTGCTGGTGCCGGAGCCGGCCGCGCGCTTGGCGGCCAGGATCTTGGTCAGCATGCCGCCGCGGCCGATCGCCGAGCCTGCGCCGCCGGCCATGCGTTCGAGCTCGGGGTCGCCCGCGCGGGCGCGCGCGACGAAGGTCGCGTCCGGGTTCCTGCGCGGGTCGGCGGTGTAGAGGCCGGGCTGGTCGGTGAGGATGACGTAGGCGTCGGCGTCGACCAGGTTGGCCACCAGCGCGCCGAGCGTGTCGTTGTCGCCGAACTTGATCTCGTCGGTGACGACCGTGTCGTTCTCGTTGATGACCGGGATCACCTTCAGCCCGAGCAGCGTGACCAGCGTCGAGCGCGCGTTGAGGTAGCGCTCGCGGTCGGCCAGGTCGGCGTGGGTGAGCAGCACCTGCGCGCTGCCGAAGCCGTGCTCGCGCAGCTTGCTCTCGTACATCTGCGCGAGGCCCATCTGGCCGACGGCGGCCGCGGCCTGCAGCTCGTGCAGTTCCTTCGGGCGCGCCGTCCATCCCAGCCGCTTCATGCCCTCGGCGATCGCGCCGGAGGACACCATGACGATCTCGCGCCCGGCCTGGCCGAGCGTGGCCATCTGGCGGCACCAGTTGCCGATGGCCTCGGCGTCGACGCCGCGGCCCTCGTTGGTGACCAGGCTGGAACCGACCTTGACGACGATGCGGCGCGCGTTGCGCAGCTCGTCGTTGACCGCGGCGGCGCCGGCCACCGCGGAAGGCGCTGTGCCGGCGCTCATGCGGCGCGCGTGCGACGCCGCACGGGCGCGGCGGGCGCCGCCGCCACCTCGGCGAGCTCGGGTTCGATGGGCGCAAAGCGCGGATCGACCGGCTCGTCGCTGTCGGCCTTGGCGGCCTTGGC
>DASQCX010000895.1:0-4639 GCA_035634455.1 Burkholderiaceae bacterium | reverse complement strand
CCTGCCGACAAGCAACCCAAGGAGCCCCCATGCACTCGTCCAACAACATCGTCCTGCGCGCCCTCGCGCTGTCCTCGCTCGCCTGCGCCGCGTCGCTGGCGCACGCCGAGGCCGCGCCCGACGGTCTCTGGCACGGCACCGTCGCCGTCGGCGGCGCCTTCGCCTCGGGCAACACGAATTCCAAGGTGCTGACCGGCGCGGCCGACGGCGCCCGCGTCACCGCAGCCGACAAGATCAGCCTGTTCGGCAACGTCAACTACGGCCGCAACAAGGTCAACGGCGTCGAGACCACCACCGCCGACCAGGTGCGCGCCGGCGGCCGCTACGACTACAACCTGAGCGACGCCGCGTTCGTCTTCGGCGGCGGCGACGGCGAGACCAACAAGGCCGCGGGCCTGGACTCGCGCCTGAACCTGGACACCGGCCTCGGCTACAAGATCATCCACGACGCGACGACCACCTTCGACGTCTTCGGCGGCCTGGGCTGGTCGCACGCGAAGTTCACCGACGGCACGAGCGGACAGGGCGTCACCGCCCTCCTCGGCGAGGAGTCGGTGCACAAGCTCAGCGACACCACCACCTTCAAGCAGCGCGCCGAGTTCCACCCGGGCGCGCACGACATCGGCAACCTGGCGACCTTCGACGCCAGCCTGGCCACCGCGATCTCCGGCGGCTGGACGCTCAACACCGCGCTGGCGGTGCGCTACGCGAGCAAGGTGCCGGCCGGCCTGAAGAAGACCGACACGCTGCTGACGGTGGGCTTCGGCTACAAGTTCTGACGACGGCCGCCGCGTCCGGCCCACGGGCCGACGGCCCGGACGTGCTTCACACGCCCGAAACCATGGCCCAGGCGCGCCGGCAGAGAGGAAAGTCATCGGTAAGTTTCCGGGCAAAAGAATGCGCTTCACACACTGCACACTGGAAGCCATCAGACATGCCCGTTCTCTGCCACGCGCCTCGCCGCACGATGCTCGCCCCGGCGTCGTCCGGCCTCGCCCTTGCCTGCCTTGTCGCGAGCTTCGGCGCGCAGGCGCAACCCGACAGCGATGCGGCGATCGAGGCCGCGGAACCGGCACCGACCGGACTCGGGCTCGGGCTGGCCTTCAACTCGCGCCAGTCGCCCTACGCGGGCGTCGATCGCAAGAACCGCGTGCTGCCGCTGCTCACCTACGAGAACAGCTGGTTTCGCTTCGTCGGCCTCGGCGGCGAATTCAAGCTGGGCCACGTGGCGCTCGCGCCGGCCGACGACCTGTCGTTCGCGCTCAAGGTGGACTACCACCTCGATGCCTACAAGAGCAGCGACTCCGCCGCGCTGGCCGGCATGGCGGCCCGCAAGGGCGGCGTGTGGGGCGGCGGCGTCGTCTCCTGGCGCAACCCGATCGCCCAGGTGCGCGCCGAATGGTCGGCCGACCTCTCCGGCCACAGCAAGGGCCAGGCGCTGTCGTTAGGCGCCGAGCACCGCTTCGGCTTCGGCCCGGTCGGACTCACGCCGCACGTGCGGGCCCAATGGCAGGACGGCAACGCGGTCGACTACTATTACGGCGTGCGCGACACCGAGGCGCTGCCGGGCCGGCCGGCCTACGCGCCCGGCGCGGCGACCACGCTGGAGGGGGGATTGCGCACCGATTTCACGTTCGCGCGGCACCAATCGGTGTTTCTCGACTTGTCCGTCGTGCACCTGCCGGGCGCGATCAAGGACAGTCCCATCGTGGAACACGCCAACCTCTCGAGTGTCTCCGTCGGCTACCTGTATCGTTTCTGAGAAGCGTCGGATGTATCGCATTGCATTGGTGGAGGACAACGTCCGTCTGGCCGCGCTGATCCAGGAATCGCTGCAGGCCGTCGGCATCGATGCCGATGCCTTCGAGGACCAGGACGGCGCGTGGCTGGCCATGCGCGAGATCGACTACCGGATCCTCGTGATCGACCGTGGCCTGCCCGACGGCGACGGTCTGCAGTTGCTGCGACGACTGCGGGGCGCCGGCCGGGCGACGCCCTGCCTCATGCTGACGGCGCGCGACGCGCTGCATGATCGCATCGAGGGCCTCGAAGCGGGCGCCGACGACTACCTGACCAAGCCCTTTCCGATGACGGAGCTGGTGGCCCGCGTGCGCGCCCTGATGCGCCGCCCCGCCGCAGTGCAGTCGCTGCATCCTGTCCACGGCGACCTGCAACTGCATCCCGAACGCGGCGAGCTCGAACGCGGCGAAGAATCGGTCTCGCTGCCGCCGACCGAAATGCGCATCATGCTGTGCCTCGTGCACCATGCCGGCCAGACGGTGCGCCGCAGCGCGCTCGAGGCCGCCGCCTGGGGCATGCAGGCGGCCGTCACGCCCAACGCGCTGGACGTCGCGCTGCATCGCCTGCGGCGCAAGCTGCGAGCCATCGGATCGAGCCAGCAGATCGTCAACGTGAGGAGCCACGGCTATGCGCTTCGGGAAGACGCGTCGGACGCGTAGCCTGCGAGCCCGCGTGCTCGTGGTGTTCGTTGCCGGCATGGTCGTCAGCGCGGCGCTGGTGGCGTTCGGCGTGCTGGTGCTGGCCAAGCCGTTCAGCGAGTACATGCTCGCGACCTCCGTCGCGCAGTACGCCGACGGCATCGCCCGCCACGTCGCCTTCGACGCGAACGGACGGCCGACAGGCCCCAGCGATGCCGGCTCGGAAGTCTGGATGTTCTCGTTCCTGGGCGACGAGATCGACCTGCGCATCCTGGACGCCAACGGCGCCGTGGTCTACACGAGGACCTCTGGCGGCCCGCGCGTCCTGACGGGAAACGCGGCCTTCCTGCCGGAACGCCATGTCGTCGCCATGCAGCATGACGGCGTCGCCCTGCACGTGGCGACAGCCCCGTTCGTGCACGACGGGCGCACATGGTTCGTCCAGTTCGCCGTCAGCGACCGCCTGCTGCTGCTGCTGCGCCGTTCGTTCGGGACACACGCGCTGTGGAAAGGCGTGGCAGCCATCTGCGTGACGTTCCTCGTCGTCTTCACGGTCACGGTCAGCCTGGCCTTGCGGCGCGCGCTCGCGCCGCTGCAGACCGCGTCCGACGACGCACGCCGCATCACGCTGCGCACGATGGATGCGCGCATCGCCGACGCCGCGATGCCGACCGAGATCCAGCCCCTGGTGGAGAGCTTCAACCTGGTGCTCGACCGATTGCAGCGGGGCTTCAGGACACAGCAGGAGTTCCTCGCCAGCGCCGCGCACGAGCTCAAGACGCCGCTGGCGCTGATCCGTGCCCAGGTCGAGCTCGGACGTCTCGGCCATGGCCGCCACGGCGTCCTCGCGGACGTCGACCGGATGGCGCGCCAGGTGCAGCAACTCCTGATCCTCGCGGAAGCCAGCGAACCGCAGAACTACCGGATCCAGCCCGTCGTCCCGGCATCGGCCATGCAGGAGGCGCTCGACTACATGGCTCCGGTGGCCGAGCGCCAGCAGGTGCCGCTGCGGCTGGTCGTCGACGCGGATGCCCGTGAATGGAGGGCGGACCGTGGCGCGCTTTTCACGCTGGTGAAGAACCTGCTCGAGAACGCCATCCAGCACAGCCCGGGCGGGGAGGCCGTCACCGTGCACGCCGCGGCGAACGGCTTCACGGTCGCCGACCGGGGACCGGGCGTCGCCGAGGAGAACCTGGCCCGGATCTTCGAACGCTTCTGGCGCGGCAAGGAGCGGCGCGAGGACGGCGCCGGGCTGGGGCTGTCGATCTGCCAGGAGATCGCGACCGCGCATGCATGGGAACTCGCGGCGCGACGCGGCTCGCGCGGGCTGGAAGTGTCGGTGCGGATGGCATCGGCGGGCGGTCGCGACGGCAGCGACGGCGGCCCGGGCTGACCCCCTGCGCGCTGGCGCGCGGTCCGGCAGCGCAACCCGCCCTGAACAGCGGCGGGCGACGGGCGAGCGATCAGCCCGCCGCCTTCGCTGCTCCGAAGTCGTCGGGCATCAGCACCGCCACGACGCTGCCCGTGGCCGTCGCCACGCCGTCGGCGCAGACCGTCGTCTCCACGACCACCTTGCGGCCCTTGATCTCCTTGATCACGCCGCGCAGTTCCAGTTCGACGCCCAGCGGCGTCGGCTTGAGGTAGTTGACCTGCAGCGATCCGGTGACGAAGCGCAGCGCGGGCTGCGAATCCATCTCGCGGCCCTGCGAGCGGTACATCGCGGCGGCGGCGCTGCCGGTGCTGTGGCAATCGATCAGCGAGGCGATGAGGCCGCCGTAGACGACGCCCGGCACGGCGGTGTGGAACGGCAGCGGCGTGAAGCGCGTGACGGTCGCGTCGCCGTCCCAGTAGGTCTTGATGCGATGGCCGTGCGTGTTGAGCGCGCCGCAGCCGTAGCAGTGCGCGACGTCCTCGGCGTAGTAGTCCTGGAAGGCTTTCATGGGCGACCCCGGTGGTTCGCGGCTCGTGGCCGCGCCAAGGCACTTTAGCAAGCCGGCGCGGGACTTCAGTCGTTCGAGTGCAGCGTCGTGTTGAGGCCGCCCCAGCGCTGCGCGTCGGTCTCCAGCACCTCGACCGCGCCGCTCTGGCTGTTGCGGCGGAACAGCAGGCCCGGGCGGCCCGACAGCGTGCGCGCCGCCACCACGCGGCCGTCCGGCAGCTTCACCTTGGTGCCGGCCGTCACGTACAGCCCGGCCTCGACG
>DASQCX010000894.1:0-7321 GCA_035634455.1 Burkholderiaceae bacterium | reverse complement strand
ATGCCGTCGCCGTCGGGCAGGCCCAGGTCCAGCAGGACGATGTCGAAGCTGCCCTGCGCCAGCGCCGCGTCGGCGTCGGCCAGGGTGGGCGCGTGCAGCGCCAGCCGTTCGCCCTCGCGCCAGCGCAGCAGCAGCTCGCGCGCGATGTGGATGTCGTCTTCGATCAGGAGCAGTCGCATGGCGCCTCGATTGTCGCTTCGCGGCCAGGCGCGCAGGCGTCGGCGGCCTGTCGGCGCCCTCCCGATGCAGCGGCTTCGACATTCACGAGACACAAATCAGCAACAAACCTGAGCGGAACCTGGGGTGATAGGCATCCGATAGCTGCGATTCCCAAACTCGCCGCTCGAAGAGCGGACAGCCGCTCGCCAGCAGACGGATCCCATGCTTCTCACTTCCCTGGACGCCCCCGGCGTCCCCGCCGACGCCCCCCTGACCTGGCCGGGCGCTCGCGGCATGTTCGACGACGCCTTCGACCTGAACCTCGAGCGGCGCCTCAAGTACCTCGGACGCCTCGCGCTCACCCGGCGCGCGCGCGGCCATGTCCTGCGCGAGCTGGGCGGGCTGGCGCTGGGCGAGGCGCTGTTCCGCGCCCAGCCGCGCGCCTTCTATCCGGTCATGTGCCACCTGATCGATCGCCGCATGGACGCCGGGGCGCGTGCACGGGCGACGCTGGCCAGCCTGCGCGCGGTATGCGCCTCGGTCGGCGACGAGGCCAACGTGCGCAGCCTGCTGACCCACGGCATCACGCTGCTGGAGCTCACCGACGACACGCGCGTCGTGCTGTCGCTCAACGACGTGAGCTTCCACGAGGGCCTGTGGCAGATCGGACTGATCGGCGCCGACGGCGTGCGCCTGTACAGCATCGGCTTCGGCTTCACCGACGCGCGGACGGTGCTGATGGGCAACGTGCAGGGTCCGTCGCTGAAGGACGAGGGCCTGGACCGCATCCGCGACGCCACCCACGCCGCCCACGGCATGCGCCCGCCGCACCTGCTCGTGCACGTGCTGCGCGTGCTGGCCGCGCACTGGGGCGCGACGCGCCTGCTGGGCGTCGACCCCGAGAACCACGTCAAGGGCCGCTGGAACCTGCGCGACTCGCGCCTGCGCTTCGACTACCGCGCGTTCTGGGCCGAGCACGACGGCGCGCGCGACGCCGGCGGCAACTGGTCGCTGCCGCTGGACACGGCGCTGCGTCCGCTCGAGGAGGTGCCCACCAAGCGCCGCGCGATGTACCGCCGCCGGTATGCGATGCTGGAGGCGCTGCAGCAGGCGGTCGACAAGCTGGCCGTCGCGAGCCACGCGGTGCCGCCGACGCCGGTCGCCACGCCCGAGCTGGCCGCGGCCAACGCCGCGACGCTGAAGCCGACGCTGGTCGCCTGACCGCGCGCCGACGCGACGACGGCGGGCGTCAGGCGCCGGCCGTGGGCAGCGTCACGACGAAGGTCGCGCCCTGGCCGGGCGTGCTCTCGACGCCGATCGAGCCGCCGTGCGCCTCCACCAGCTGCCGGGCGACGTAGAGGCCCAGCCCGAGGCCTCGCCCACGGCCGCCATCGCCGTCACCGACGCGCGCGAACTGCTCGAACACGCGCGCCTGGTCGTCGGGCGCGATGCCGGCGCCCTGGTCGACGACGCGGATCGTCGCCATGCCGGGCCGTCCGCCCAGCGCCACGCGCACCGGCTTGCCGGCGCCATGGCGCAGCGCGTTGTCCAGCAGGTTCACGAGGACCTGCTCGAGGCGGAACTCGTCCCACTCGCCGACCACGCCGGTGCCGTCGGCTTCCAGCGCGATCTGCGCGTCGTCGTGCCGGTGCCGCGTCTCGGCGATCACGCGCCGGACCAGCGCGGCCAGGTCGCAGCGCCCGGGCCGGATCGCCAGCCGGCCGTCCCGGATCCGCGCGGCGTCCAGCAGGTCGTCGATCAGGCGCGTGAGGCCGCGCACCTGGCGCTGGTCGCGCTCGAACATCAGCGCCAGGTTGTCCGGCGCGAAGAACGCGGCGTCGCCCGCGGCGAGCTTGAGCTGGCGCACGCGCGCCTCCAGCGCGAGCACGCTCAGCGGCGTGCGCAGCTCGTGCGCCACCAGGGCCATGAACTCGTCGCGCATCCGCAGGGCGCGCTCCAGCTCGCTGCGCGCGGCCCGCAGTTCGTCGACCAGCGCCTGCCGCTGGCGGCGCGATTCCTCCGGCGTCAGCAGGCCCTCGGGGAGATCGGCCGCGGTCGGGCGACCGGTGCCAGGTTCTGTCGTCATCTGTGTTCTGCGAGCCTGCGCAGCAAGGAGCGGATCTGCGCGAGTGTAAGGATCAGGTCGGGCGCCATGCGGCGGATCGCGGCCTCGGGCATCGCCGGGACCTCGGCGCTGGCCGGATCCTGGACGACGGTAAGGCCACCGGCAAGCTTCATGCCCGCCAGGCCCTCGGCGCCGTCGTGGTTGGCGCCGGTCAGCAGGATTCCGACGAGCGCCGCGCCGTAGGCCTCGGCCGCCGTCTCGAACAGCACGTCGATGGACGGGCGGACGTGGTTCACGCGCTCCTCGCCGCTGAGGGCAAAGCTGCGATCCGCCTCGACCAGCAGGTGGTAGCCCGGCGGCGCGAAGTACAGCACGCCGGGCGCCAGCGGCTCCTTGTCGCGCGCCTCGCGCACCGGCAGCGCCAGCCGCTGGCCGAACAGCTCGGGCAGTCGGCTCTCGCGGCCCTCCGACAGGTGCAGCATGGCCACCAGCGGCATCGCGCAGGCCGGCGGCAGGCCTTCCAGCACCGCGAGCAGCGCCGCGAAGCCGCCCGCGGACGCGCCGATCACCACCGCCTCGACGCGGCGGTCCGCGGCGGCTTCGATGGCGGCGGCGAGGTCGCTCATGTCTTGCGGAAGATGCGGTCGCGCTGGCTGACCGGCTCGAAACTGTCCGCGAAGCGCGAGAAGTCCAGGCTCTCCTTGCTGCCCAGCCCCAGGAAGCCGCGATGGCACAGCGACTCGCGGAACAGGCCCAGCGCGCGATCCTGCAGCGCCTTGTTGAAGTAGATCAGCACGTTGCGACAGGAGACCAGGTGCGTCTCGGAGAACACCGAGTCGGTGGCCAGGCTGTGGTCGGCGAAGGTGACGTTGCGGACCAGCTCGGGGTCGAAGCGCGCCGCCTCGTAGGCCGCGCTGTAGTAGTCGGAGAACGCGCGCCGGCCGCCCGCGGCCTGGTAGTTGGCCGTGTGCCGGCGCATCGCGCCGATGCCGAAGATGCCCTGCCGCGCCTTCTCCAGCGCGACCGCGTTGATGTCGGTGGCGTAGACCATCGTGCGCTCCAGCAGGCCTTCCTCCTGCAGCAGGATCGCCAGCGAGAACACCTCCTCGCCGCCGGCGCAGCCGGCCACCCACACCTTCAGCGACGGATAGGTGCGCAGCAGCGGCACCACCTGCTGGCGCAGCGCGAGCCAGTAGGCGGGATCGCGGAACATCTCCGAGAACGGGATCGTGAGGATCTCCAGCAACTGCTGGAACACGGCCGGGTCGTGCAGCACCCGCGACTGCAGCTGCGAGATCGTCTCGCAGTCGAACCGCAGCAGCGCGTGCCGCACCCGCCGCTTCAGCGACGCGCCGGCGTAGTCGCGGAAGTCGTGGCTGTACTGCGCGTACACCGCCTCCAGCAACAGGCGCATCTCGATGTCGGCGGCCGGGGTCATCGCGGTCACGGGCACTAGCCGCGGGGCATCCACACGCGCAGCAGCGAGAACAGGCGGTCCAGGGCGATGGGCTTGGCGAGGTAGTCGTTGGCGCCGGCGCGGCGGCACTGCTCCTGGTCGTCCTTCATCGCCTTGGCGGTGACGGCGATCACCGGCAGCTGCGCGAGCTTGGGGTTCGCGCGGATGCGGCGCGTCGCCTCCAGGCCGTCCATGCCGGGCATCATCACGTCCATCAGCACGAGGTCGATGTCGGGCGCCTCGGCCAGCCGGGCCAGTGCCTCGAAGCCGTTGCGGCCGACCTCCACCTGCAAGCCCTTCTGCTCCAGCGCGCTGGCGAGCGCGTAGATGTTGCGCACGTCGTCGTCGACCAACAGCACCCTGCGGCCCTCGAACACCTTCTCGCGGTTGCGCGCGCTGCGCAGCATGGTCTGGCGCTCGGCCGACAGCCTCGTCTCGACGGTGTGCAGGAACAGCGTCACCTCGTCGAGCAGGCGCTCCGGAGAGCGCGCGCCCTTGACGATGATGGAGCGCGAGTACTTGTTGAGGCGGGCCTCCTCCTCGCGCGTGAGGTTGCGGCCCGTGTAGACGATCACCGGCGGGAACGAGCAGATGTCCTCGGCCGTCATGCGCTCCAGCAGCTCGCTGCCGTCCATGTCGGGCAGCTTCAGGTCGATGACCATGCAGTCGTAGACCGTGTCCTTGAGCAGCCCCAGCGCCTCGGCGCCTGTGGCCACGGCGGCGATGTCGACGCCCTCGTCCTCGATCAGGTGCACGACGCTGTCGCGCTGGCGCGCGTCGTCCTCCACCACCAGCACCCGCCGCACCTTGCGGGCGACCTTCTCCTCCAGCCGCAGGAACACCTGCCGCAGCTCGTCGCGCGTGGCGGGCTTGACCGCGAAGCCGATGGCGCCCATGTGAAGCGCGACCTCGGAGAAGTCCTCGCCGGCGACGACGTGCACCGGGATGTGCCGCGTGCGCGCGTCGTCCTTGAGGAACTGCAGCACGCTCAGGCCGGAGTCGTCGGGCAGGCGGACGTCCAGCAGGATCGCATCCGGCAGGAAGCGCGTCGCCAGGTCCAGGGCCTCGGCGGCCGTGGGGGCCACCAGGCAGCGGTAGCGCATCTCGTGCGCGAGCTTGTGGAGCACGCCGGCGAAGATCGCATCGTCCTCCACCACCAGCAGCACACGCTCCTTGTCGGACGCGGGCGCGTCGCGGTCGTCGACGAAGGCGGCCGCGAGCGACTCGGGCGCGGCCATGGGCGCCCGCGCGTGCGGGCTCGCGGACGCGGCGGGCGTCACGCGCGTGCCCGCGTCCGCGCGTGCGGGCGACGCGGCCTCGGCCGGCGGCGCGCCCGTCCACTGGACCGGCAGCGCCAGCGTGAAGGTGCTGCCCTGCCCCGCCGCGCTCTGCACGTCTATCGTGCCGCCCAGCAGGCGCGCCAGCTCGCGCGAGATCGACAGCCCCAGGCCGGTGCCGCCGTAGCGCCGGTTGATGGTGCCGTCGGCTTGGCGGAAGGCCTCGAAGATGATGTCCTGCTGGCCTTCCGGGATACCGATGCCCGTATCCTTCACCGCGAACGCGACGCGGCCGTCCGCATGCGCCTGCACGGCCAGCGCGACGCCGCCGGCCTCGGTGAACTTGACCGCGTTGGACAGCAGGTTCTTCAGGATCTGCTCCAGCCGCAGGTTGTCGGTGACGATGGACGCGGGGGCGTCGGGCGCGACCTGCACCTCGAACGCCAGCTTCTTCTCGCCGGCCAGCGGCGCGAACAGGCGCTGCAGCGACTCCGCCATCCGCGGCACGGACACGGCCTGCGGCTGCAGCTCGAGCCGGCCGGCCTCCACCCGCGACAGGTCGAGGATGTCGTTGATCAGGTTGAGCAGGTCGTTGCCGGCGCTGTAGATCGTCTGCGCGAACTTCAGCTGCTCCGGTGTGAGGTTGCCCTCCTTGTTCTCGCCCAACAGCTTGGCCAGGATCAGCGCGCTGTTCAGCGGCGTGCGCAGCTCGTGCGACATGTTGGCCAGAAACTCCGACTTGTAGCGGCTCGCGCGCTGCAGCTCGTCGGCGCGCTGCTGCAGCTCGACCTGCGCCGCGTTGAGCGACTCGTTCCTGCGGTCCAGCGTCTCGGCCTGCTCCGCCAGCTGCGCGTTGGAGGCCTCGAGCTCCGCCTGCTGGCGTTCGAGATGCGACTGCGATTCGACGAGCACGCGCGACTGCTCGCCCAGCTCCTCGTTGGCCGTGCGCAGCTCCTCCTGCTGCACCTGCAGCTCCTCGTTGAGCTGCTGCGTCTCCTCGATCGAGTCCTGCAGGCGCTTGCGGTACAGCGCGGCGTCGACCGAGGCGCCGACCGCGCCGCCGATCAGCGCGAGCAGCTGCAGCTCGCGCGGCGCCAGCGCCCGCATGAAGCCCAGCTCGATCACGCCGTTGGCGGCGCCGTCGCTGACGAGGGGCGCGACCACCAGCTCCGCCGGCGCCGTCGTCCCGAGGCCGGAGCCGACCTTGAAGTAGCCGCCCTGCAGCCCGGTGAGGTGGTTCAGGCGCGCGTCGCGCAGCGCCTGGCCCGCCAGCCCGTCGCGCGCGGCCTGCAGCTGGCCGTCGTCGTCGCGGCCCTCGAAGCCGTGCGTGCACACGCGCTGCAGCGCGCCGGCGCCATCGCGCACGTACATCGCGGCGACGACCGGATCGACGGTGCGCACGCAGAACGCCAGCACGCTGCGGCCGACGGCCTCCAGCGTCTGCTGGCCGATCAGCGTCTCGGCGAGCCGCGCCTGGCCGTCGCGCACCCAGGCCTGTTCGGCGAGCGACGCGGCGGCGGCGGTCTCGGCCTTCAGCGCGTCGCCGAAGTCGCCGCTCAGTTGCCGGATGTCGCGCCGGCCGGCCCAGGCGACGTAGCCCTTGAGGACAAGGACGAACAGCACGTACGAGCAGATGCCCAGCCACGTGACGCTGCGCAGCGCGTCCAGGCGCTCCTTCAGCAGCGACTGCTCGGACGCGCGCGCCGCCACCACCTCGCCCCGGATGCGGCCGAACAGCTGCTTGCCGGCCTGCGACCTGACCGCGGCGGCGGCATCGCCGCCCTGGCGCCGCAGGGCGATCGTCTGCTCGGCGAAGGCCTCCCAGGCCTGCTGCAGCGACTGGACGCGGCGCAGCCGGTCGGTCTGGGCCGGGTTGTCGGCCGTCAGGTGGACCAGGTCGTCGATCTGCGCATCCAGCTGGGCCCGGGCCACCTGGTAGGGCGCCAGGAAATCGTCGTCGCCGGCGATCACGTAGCCGCGGACGCCGGACTCCATGTCGGACTGCAGCGTGGTCAGCTCGTTGAGCTTGCCGATCACCTGGTGCGTGTGGTCCACCCAGCCGGTGGCGGTGATGAAGTACCAGAAAAACAGCAGGAAGGCGAGTGCGCTGACGATGCCCGCGAGCAGCGGCACGGCGACGGTGCGGCGCGCGATCCGGTTGAACTGGTTGGCGTCGATGGCGGCGTTGGCGGGCATGGGCCTCCTGCTGGCGGAAGTCGATCGTGCGAGCGCGATGATAGGGGAGCCCGTATCGGCTGCGGAGCCGATCGACGCCGGCGCGGCAGTGCGGCGCCGGCCCCCCGGCATACGTCGGGCCAAGCATGCCAGAGAGGACGTCGCCGCGCGCGCCCCGCCGCACGGAGC
>DASQCX010000893.1:0-4118 GCA_035634455.1 Burkholderiaceae bacterium | reverse complement strand
GTCGACGGCGCGCGTGTAGAGGTCGGCGTCCTGGCCGCGCAGCCGGTTCAGGATCTCGTCGCGGTGGAACACCTTTTGCGGCGCCTTGGCGAGCATCGCCAGCAGCTCGAACTCGGTGCCGGTGAGCTCGACCGGCTCGCCCTGGCGCACGACCTGGCGCCGCTCGAGGTCGATCTCCAGGCCGTCGAACACCAGCCGGCCCTGCGGTACGGCGGCGGGCGCGCGGGCCCGGCGCAGAACGGTCTGGATGCGCGTGAGCAGCTCGCGCGGCTCGAACGGCTTGGGGATGTAGTCGTCGGCGCCGATCTCCAGGCCGACGATGCGGTCCATGACGTCGCCGCGCGCCGTGAGCATGACGATGGGGATGTCGGACTCGCGCCGGATCGTGCGGCACAGCTCGAAGCCGTCCATCTCGGGCAGCATCACGTCGAGGATGGCCGCGTCGTAGGGCGCCGCGCGCAGCTTGGCCAGGCCTTCGCTGGGCGTGGTGGCGCTGTCGAGCGCGTAGTCGAAGCGGCGGAAGTAGGTGGCGAGCGGCGCGGCGAGCAGCGCGTCGTCGTCGATCATCAGGAGGCGGCGCATGCGCGATGGTAGGCCGAAAGTGATGCGAGGCAGGGCCGGGCGGCCGCTGCCTCGCGGGGGCGAGCGGAACGCGGCTCGCGCCGCGCTGCCGTCAGTTGCCGCCGGCGTCCGACGCGCCGTGCGGGCCGTGGTGGCCGTGCATGCCCTCGGGGCCGAAGCCGCCCATGCCCATCATGAAGAAGCCGTGGTGGTGGGCCGCCATGTCGCGCACCTGCTGCTGCTGGGTGGCGTTGAGGCTGTCGTAGAAGTCGCCGAACGCGTTGATCAGGCCGGGGGCGTCGGCCTGGATCTTGGCGACGTGCTGGGCGGCCAGCGCCTGCGCGCCGGCGCGGTCGAAGGTCTTGCCGGCGATCAGCGCGGCCATCTTGGCGTGCGGATCGGCGCCGGCGGCCGGCGGCGCGTGGTCGGCGATCGCCAGGTCGGCCAGCGCCTTGAGCTTGGCGGACTGGTTGGCGTCGAGGTCGAGCTTCTTGCCGACGTGCGCCAGCATGGACTGCTCGTGCTGGGCGATCTGCTCCGGCGACGGCGGGCCGTGGTGGAAGCCGGTGCCTTCCGAGTACGCGGCGGCGGCGCCGAGCAGGGAGGCGGAGACTGCCACACCCAGCAGGGTGCGCTTCAGCCAGGTCTTGTTCATGATCTTTCCTTGGGTTGGGGTGACGTGGCGACGTCTGTCGTTTCGCCACGCCCTCATTACGCTTCGTTCGAGGCGGCGCGTGCTTTCAGCGCCGTATCGCCGTGTTTCGTTTTGTCTCGTGCGGCGGATTTCCAACGATGGCGCCATGCTGCCCCCATACTCGGCACCCGGGCAGGGCGAATCCACCGATTCGGCCCTGATTTGCGAACGGGAAACATTAGACTGACGAAAACGAGGCGTTTCGCGCCGGGTCGACACAATCCCCGGGCGCCGAGCGAACGATTGCGGAGTGACGAACCAGTGAACAAGCGAGCGGGCGCGGCCCCCACCATCATCGACGTCGCCCGTCACGCGGGCGTGTCGATCAAGACCGTCTCGCGCGTGATGAACAAGGAGCCCACGGTGCACGCCGACACGCGGGCCCGCGTGCAGGAGGCCGTCGCCGCGCTGAACTACCGCCCGCAGCTGTCCGCGCGCAGCCTGGCCGGCGCGAAGTCCTTCCTCATCGGCCTGCTGTACTACGACCCGAGCGCCGCCTTCGTCGCCGGCGTGCAGCAGGGCGCGACGCTGGGCTGCCGCGAGGCGGGCCGCCACCTGGTCGTCGAGTCGCTGCGCAAGGACGACGGCCACATGCACGCGCAGATCGAGTCCATGCTCGCCGCGCTGCGCCCCGACGGCATGATCCTGACGCCGCCGCTGTGCGACGACCCCGAGATCCTGGACGTGCTGCGCGCCAGCCGCACGCCCTGCGTGCTGATCTCGCCGGGCCGCGCGGATCACGGCCTGGCCGCCGTCTGCATGGACGACGCGCTCGCCGCCGAGGAGCTCACCAACCTGCTGATCAGCCTCGGCCACCGGGACATCGCGTTCATCGAGGGCAACCAGTCCGCCAGCGAACGCCGCCGCGCGGGCTACGAGCGCGCGCTGAAGGCGCACCGCATCGCGGTCGACCGCCGCCTGGTCGTGCCGGGCAACTTCCAGTTCGAGTCCGGCGTCGCCGGCGCGCACGCGCTGCTCGCGGGCGCGCGGCCGCCGACGGCCATCTTCGCGGCCAACGACGACATGGCGCTCGGCGCGCTCGCGGCGGCGCAGCGCCTGGGGCTGGCGGTGCCGCACGACGTCGCCATCGCCGGCTTCGACGATTCGCGCGCGGCCACGCTCGTCTGGCCCGAGCTGACCACCGTGCGCCAGCCGCTGGCCGGGATGGCGATGGCGGCCGTCGACATGCTGCTGGCCGGCGCCGGCAGGCCCGACGCCGCCGGGCCTGCGCCGGTGCGCGTGCTGCCGCACGAGGTCGTCGTGCGCGGGTCGACCGCCGCGCCGGTGAAGGGCCGCGCTTGAGCGCACTGGCGCTGCGCCGCGCGACGGTCGCCGACATTCCCGCGATGTCGCGCATCCGCCTGGCGGTGCGGGAGAACAGGTTGTCGGACCCGGCGCGCATCACCGAGGAGATGTACCGCGACTACCTCGACGCGCTGGGCCGCGGCTGGGTGGCCGAGCTCGACGGCGCGGTCATCGGCTTCTCGGGCGCCGACCGCGGCGACGGCTCAATCTGGGCCCTGTTCGTCGACCCCGCGCACGAAGGCCTGGGCGCCGGCAAGCGCCTGCTGCGGCTGGCGGTCGACTGGCTGTTCGAGATCGGCTTCGAGGAGGTGTGGCTGGGCACGCAGCCGGGCACGCGGGCCGACGGGTTCTATGCGGCGCAGGGCTGGGTGCAGGAGGGCATGAAGGACGACGTCGAGGTCTGGTACCGGCTGCGGCGCGAGCCGCTGTCCTGACGCGACGCCCGCGCCCGCTGACCTCACCGAGGGGCGAGGTCGCCGAGCGACTCGTCGCCCCCCCGCGCGGTCATTCGTCCATGGCCATCGAGCCGCCGTTCAGCGGCGCGCCCAGGCCGGTGAAGTCGCCGATGACCTTGGCGTCGTAGGGCCCGTTCAACTGGTTGGCGCCGTTGCCCGGCGCGTTCAGCGCGCCCTGCTGGAAGACGATGTTGCCGCCGGCGTCGACCTCGATCACGCGGTCGTTGAACTGGTCGCTGATCAGCGTGTTGCCGTTGGCCAGCCGCACGGCGCGCGTCGGCTGCGGGTTGGGATTGCTGCCCGGCATCGTGTTGGTGACGTACTGCCAGACGATGTTGTCGTGCGGATCCAGCTCGACGACGCGGTTGTTGTTCGCGTCCGTGACCAGCGTGTCGCCGTTCGGCAGCCGGCTGGCGAACGCCACGCCGTCGAGCGTGCCGCCTGCCGTGAACTGCGCGACGAGACTGCCCTGGGCGGTGACCTCGATCGCCCGGTTGTTGCTCTCGTCGGCGATGAGGATGTCGCCGTTGTCCAGCACCTCGGCGCTGTTCGGGTTGTTCAGCTGGTTGGGGCCGTCGCCGGCCACGCCGGTGACCCCGTATTGCCAGACCAGCCGATGCCGCCGATCGACGACGATGATGCGCTGGTTGGCCTGGTCGGCGATGATGACGTGGAGCCCGTGCCGTCCCTGGAAGCCCTTCAGCGCGGCCGCCTGGACCGGCGTGTCGAGCTGGTTGGCCCCGGCGCCGGCCACGCCGGCCTGTCCGTACTGCCAGACGATGTGGCCGCCGCGATCGACCAGCATGACGCGGTTGTCGGGGCAGCCGTTGACCGCGTCCGAGCAACCGGGCAGCGGCGGCGAGCTCGGCGGGATGCCGGTGCCGGAGACCAGCGTCAGCTCGCCGTAGCGCACCGCGTCGTTGACGCCGACGACGCTGTGCGGCCCCGCCTTGTCCGAGCCGTCGCCGAACTGCCAGGTCACCGCGTGCGTCGCCGGATCGACGACGATCACCCGGTTGTTGAACTGGTCCGCGATCAGGATTCTTCCCGTGTCGCGTGCGTGGGAAGCGGGCTGCGCCTGCGCCAGCGCCTGCGGCATGCCG
>DASQCX010000892.1:0-5550 GCA_035634455.1 Burkholderiaceae bacterium | reverse complement strand
TGACCGAACCCACCCGAGTCCTCATCGCCGAGGACGAACCGCTCGCCGCCGAGGCGCTGGCCGACTGGGTCGCCCGGATGCCGACGCTGCAGCTCGTGGCCAGCTGCGGCGACGGCGCCAGCGCGCTCGCCCGGATCCGGGCGCTGCAGCCCGACCTCGTGCTGATGGACATCCAGATGCCCGTGCTGACCGGCCTGCAGGTGCTGCAGGCGCTGGCCGGCGACGCGCACCAGCCGGCCGTGATCTTCACCACCGCCTACGACGAGCACGCGCTGACCGCGTTCGAGCTGCATGCCGTCGACTACCTGCTCAAGCCGTTCACGCACGAGCGCTTCGTCGAGGCGATCGCGCACGTGCAGCGCGATCGCGGCGCGGTGGCCAACGCCGTCGACGCGCTGCAGACGCCGGGCGACGCGCCGCTGGTGCGCGTGCTGGTGCGCGACCAGGGTCGCATCTTCCCGATCAACGTCGACGCGATCGAGCACCTGCGCTCCGACACCAAGTACACGGCGCTGGCCGTCAAGGGCCGCAGCTACCTCGTGCGCCTGCCCATCGTCACCTTCGAGCACAAGCTCGATCCGGCGCGCTTCGTGAAGCTGCACCGCAGCTGCATCGTCAACCTCGACTTCGTCGAGTCGCTGACGCCCGACGAGAACTCGCAGCTCGTCGCGCGCATGACCGACGGCACGCTGATCACCGCCAACCGCGACGTTTCCAGGAAGCTGAGGGAGCAATCGATATGAACCGCCGTCTTTCATGCCTGGCCCTGACGGCCATCGTCCTGGCCCCGTGCGCGGCGCGCGCGCAGGCGCCCGAGGGCAAGGTCTACGCGCCCGGGGCGTTCGACAGCGTGACGGTGGACGGCTCCGGCCAGGTGCGGCTGGTGCAGTCCGACCGCGACGAGGTCTTCGTGCCGGGCGACGCCGACGCCCAGGAAGCCGTCGACGTCAGCCTGCACGGCAGCCGCATCAAGATCGACCTGCCCGGCGGCTGGCGCTTCTGGAAGAACGGCAACGGCGCCCTGGTGGAGGTGCGGGTGCGCCACCTGAACCGGCTGACGCTGTCCGGCTCCAACGATGTCGTCGCCCCGGGGCCCATCACCGGCGACCACCTGGCGATCGGCATGGCCGGCTCCGGCCTGGCGCGCTTCGACCAGCTGCAGGTCGGCGCCTTGAGCTTCGACATCTCGGGCTCGGGCGAGGGCCAGCTGGCCGGCAAGGTCGACCACCTGCGGCTGACGGTCAGCGGCAAGGGAAAGATCGCCGCCGAGCAGTTGCGGGCCAACGCGGCGGACGTGTCGATCAGCGGCGTGGCCAACGCCTCGCTGTGGGCCGTGGGCGACCTGCGGGTGCAGATCTCCGGGGCCGGGCATGTCGACTACTGGGGGCAGCCGAATCTGCGGAAGTCGATCTCCGGATTCGGTTCCGTGGACGCGCGGGGTGACAAGCAATAGTCAACCATCGCAATAGCTTGCAATCGATATGTGAAGTCGATTCGAGATTCTGGTCAATTGAATCAGTGCTTTGCAGAAGATAGTTGAAGTTGTTTCTTTGTTTTGAAATCAATTCATTGGCGCTGAATATTCGAGTGACACTTGAGGTTTGATCGACGCCCTTTCAGGGGCAGCCGGGCGCGGAACGTGCATGGCGTGGCTCGCGCACAATGCGCCCAACCTTTCAACGGGGATCCGCCTTGACCCGACTGTCCATGCCGTCCCGCCGCGCCGCCGTCCGCGCGCTCGCCTCGTTCCTCGTCGCCGCGGCGCCGCTCGCCGCGTCCGCCGCCGACGATCCGGCCGCGCCGCGGGCGGTCAAGGTGATGGTCATCACGCTGTTCGGGCCGGAGGCCGCGCCCTGGCTGGACAAGCTGCCGGTCGCCCACAGCGTGCGCGTGCCAGGCCTGTCGGCCGACTATCCGGAAGTCCGGTGCACCGACAGCGGCGTGTGCGTGATGACGACCGGCATGGGGCACGCCAATGCCGCGGCCTCGACGATGGCGCTGGCCCTGAGCCCGCAGTTCGACCTGTCGCGCGCCTATTTCGTGGTGACCGGCATCGCCGGCATCGATCCGAACCAGGGCACGCTGGGCAGCGCCGCCTGGGCGCGCTATCTGGTCGACTTCGGTTTGCAGCAGGAGTTCGACGCCCGCGACGCACCGCAGGACTGGCCCGGCGGCTACGTGGGCATCGGCGCCCCCGACCCGGACGCCAAGCCCAAGCTGGAGTACGGCACCGAGGTGTTCCGGCTCGATGAAGCGCTGCTGCAACGCGCGCTGGCGCTCTCCCGCGGCGCGAAGCTGGAGGACAACGACACCGCGGCGGCCTACCGGAAACAGTATCCGCAGCCGGCCGCCCAGGCCGCGCCCGGCGTCCTGCAGTGCGACACGCTGGCCGGCGACACCTGGTGGCACGGCGAGCGCCTGGGCGAGCGCGCCAGCCGCTGGACGCGCCTGCTGACCGACGGCAAGGGCCGCTATTGCACGACGCAGCAGGAGGACAACGCCACCTACGAGGCGCTGCGCCGCGGCGCCGCCGCCGGGCGCCTCGACCTCGGGCGCGTGGCCGTGCTGCGCACGGGCGCGAACTTCGACCGCCCGCATCCGGGCCAGACGGCGCAGGAGTCGCTGAACGCCCGCTCCGGCGGCTTTCCCATCGCCACGGCGAATCTCTACCGGGCGGCGTGGCCGCTGGTGTCGGACATCGTCGCGCGCTGGCCGCAGTGGCGCGAGGGCGTGCCGGCGCCGTGAGCGCGATCGCCGGGAGGCGAGGGCGGCGGAACGGCCCGGCCGCACCCTGACGGTGCGGCGGGTCGCCGCGCGACGGGCGCGGCGGCACTGGCGACGCACCGGAATCGGGTGCATACCGCATTGGGTGTCGCTGTCGAGGCCGCCTGCGGCGAGCCATGTCGCGGCTGAAGCCGGCGGCCGGCATGCGAGGTCGCGCATGGGGCCGTCGTCATGCGGCCGGTCGCTCGAACACAAGGGCAGCGCCGGATCCACATCCGGCTCGTGGCGCTACATGGCCCTTGCCTTGCTTAACGGTGCGCACACAAAGGTTTTCAGGAAGCCATTCGATGATTACTCGCACCACCATCCGCCCGGCCCCGCGACGCCTCCAGCCGCCCGCGCGGGTCAAGCCCGTGTCCCTGCTGGTCGCGCTCGCGTTCGCTGGGACGGCCGCCCACGGACAGACTGCGGCGCCGGCCGACGCCGCGTCGTCGGTCGAGGCCGGCAAGCTGCAGACGATCACCGTGACCGCGCAGCGCGTCACGGAAGACATCAGGCAGGTGCCGATCTCGGTCAGCACCATCGGCACCGAAGCGCTGGACGTGCTCGGCTCGTCGGGCGACGACATCCGCGCGCTGTCCGGCCGCGTGCCGAGCCTGAACATCGAATCGTCGTTCGGCCGCGCGTTCCCGCGCTTCTACATCCGCGGCTACGGCAACACCGACTACCACCTCAACGCCTCGCAGCCGGTCTCGCTGATCTACGACGACGTCGTGCAGGAGAACCCGATCCTCAAGGGCTTCCCGATCTTCGACACCGACCAGGTGGAAGTGCTGGCCGGCCCGCAGGGCACGCTGTTCGGCCGCAACACGCCGGCGGGCGTCGTCAAGGTCGATTCGGTGGCCCCGGGCCGCGTGGCCGGCGGCTACTTCAACGCGAGCTACGGCTCGTTCAACACGGTCAACCTGGAAGGCGCCTACGGCATGCCGCTGGGGCCGGACTGGGCGATCCGCGCGTCGACGCAGCTCCAGCGTCGCGGCGGCTGGGTGACCAACACCGCGCCGACCACGCAGACCGGCAAGCTCGAGGGCTACGACGACGACGCGCTGCGCCTGCAGCTGCTGTACAAGCCGTCGGGCACCTTCAGCGCGCTGTTCAACGTGCACGGCCGCGACCTGCACGGCACCGCGCGCCTGTTCCGCGCCAACATCATCAAGCCGGGCACCAACGACCTGGTCGACGGCTTCGACCCGTACCAGGTGTCGTTCGACGGCCAGAACCGCCAGTCGCTGGACTCCGAGGGCGCGAGCGCCAAGCTGCGCTGGACGCTGGGCGACTACGTGCTGAACTCGATCACCGGCTGGGAACACGTGCACGCCTTCAGCCGCGGCGACGTCGACGGCGGCTACGGCGCGTCCTACGACCTGCCGATGGGCCCGGGCACCATCCCGTTCGCGGACGAGACCTCGGACGCGCTCAAGGGCCACGCGCAGGTGAGCCAGGAGTTCCGCGTCGAGCACGCGGACTCGAGCCCGCTGTCCTGGCAGGCCGGCCTGTACCTGTTCCGCGAGAAGTACCAGATCCACAGCCTGTCCTACGACACGCTGTTCGGTTCCGCGCCCACCGAGGTCGATGCGACGCAGGTCAACAACGCCTGGGCGGTGTTCGCCTCGGCGGGCTACCAGCTGACGACTGACTTCAAGCTGCGCGGCGGCGTGCGCTACACGCAGGATCGCAAGACGCTGGTGACGATCCCCGTCAGCGACACCGCCGTCGACCAGACCAAGGGCCTGGCCACCGGCACCAGCGATTCGAAGACGAGCTGGGACCTGAGCGGCACCTACGCGGTCTCGCACGACGTCAACGTCTACGCCCGCGTCGCCACGGGCTTCCGCGCGTCCAGCATCTTCCCGGCTTCCGACTTCAACGTGCTGACCGCGGCGAAGCCGGAGACGACCACGTCGTACGAGTTCGGCACCAAGGCCGACCTGTTCGACAAGCGGGCCCGCATCTCGGCCGACGTCTTCCACTACGACGTGAAGGACCAGCAGCTGAGCGCCGTCGGTGGCGACGGCAACGGCACCGAGCTGCTGAACGCGAAAAAGGTGACGGGCCAGGGCGTGGAGCTGAACCTGGATGCCTACCTGCTGCCCACGCTGCTGGTGAGCGTCAACGGCAGCGTCAACTTCACCAAGATCAAGGATCCGGATCTGACGGTCGCCACCTGCGCATCCTGCACGGTGACCAACCCGCAGCCGAGCGCCGGCGTCGCCGCGATCAACGGCAACCCGCTGCCGCAGGCGCCCAAGTACGTGCTGAACCTGAACGCGCGCTACGGCATCCCGGTGGGCGACGGCGAGTACTTCGTCTACACGGACTGGTCTTACCGCAGCAAGGTCAACTTCTTCCTCTACGAGTCCAAGGAATTCACCGGCAAGGAGATGACCATCGGCGGCCTGCGCGTCGGCTACGACTGGGCCGACGGCAAGTACGAGGTCGCCGGCTTCGTGCGCAACATCACCAACCAGATCCGCGTGACCGGCGGCATCGACTTCAACAACCTCACCGGCTTCATCAACGATCCGCGCACCTTCGGCGTGCAGTTCAAGGCCGCGTTCTAAGATCGGCGGCGTCTGCGGCCGCGCGGGACGGGTGCCCGCCGCGGCCGCTTTTCATTTCCTGGAGTCCGATGTGAAGAAGCTGTTCGTCGCCGCCTTGCTGGCTGCGGGGCTGTCGTCCGCGTTCGCGGCCAGGC
The DNA here is from genome assembly GCA_035634455.1 of Burkholderiaceae bacterium. Classification (GTDB taxonomy): domain Bacteria; phylum Pseudomonadota; class Gammaproteobacteria; order Burkholderiales; family Burkholderiaceae_C; genus Scleromatobacter. The sequence continues at coordinate 71 of DASQCX010000892.1, read as the reverse complement.
CCGCCGCCAGGCCTGCCTGCCTGACCGAGTGCACGCCCCGCATCGGCATCGTCTCGGCCTTCGGGCAGGAG
>DASQCX010000891.1:0-6698 GCA_035634455.1 Burkholderiaceae bacterium | reverse complement strand
GGCCACCAGCCCGGAGATGACGTACGGCAGGCCGGCGATCTCGGGCGTGGCCAGCACGACGATGTCGCCGCCGATCCGGATCTCGCCGAGCTGCAGGATGCCGTCGCCGTTGACGTCGGACACCTGCAGCAGCGACGGGTCGACGCGGGACCAGTTGTTGATCCAGGCGGGCAGCTGGTCGAAGCGCGTGCCCACCAGCGCGTCGAACACCTCCACCTTGACCAGCACCGCCAGCGCCGGCGCCGTCAGGTACAGCAGCACGATGAACAGCAGCGACCAGCCGACCGACGCGCGCGCCTCGGCCACCGAGGGCGTCGTGTAGAAGCGCGTGAGCACGTGCGGCAGCGACGCGGTGCCCACCATCAGGCAGAACACGAGCGCGATGAAGTTGCGGCGCGATTCGTCGAAGGCGCGGCGCGCGGCGGGGTCGCCGTGCGGGTCGCCGGCGAACTGCTGCGCGTGCGGCGGCATGCCCGCCAGCGGCTGCGCGCGCTCGCGGTCGGCGTCGCGCTCGCGCGTCCACTCGTCGCGCGCGGCGTCGGCGTCGCGCGGCACGCGCGCGAGCTCGCGCTCGGCGGCCTGGATGTCGCCCTGCGGCGCGTTGGCGGCCTTGAGCTCCGCGACGCGGCGCGTGGCGACGCTGCGTTCGGCGGCCAGCGCGGACGCGATGTCGGCAAGGCGCGCGTCGTAGGCGTCGGCGCGCGCCTGAAAGACCGCGATGACGCGCCGCTCGGCGGGGTCGGCCTGCAGCCGCTTCTCGGACGCGATGACCTTCTGCAGCTGGTAGCCGTAGGTCGCTTGCGGCACCGGCGAGGCGTGCTGCTTGATCGACAGCCACGCCACCGGCACCAGGTAGGCCACCAGCAGCACGATGTACTGCGCCACCTGCGTCCACGTGACCGCGCGCATGCCGCCGAGGAACGAGCAGACGAGGATGCCGCCCAGCCCCAGGAACACGCCCACCTCGAACGCGACGCCCGTGATGCGGCTGGTGATGAGCCCGACGCCGTAGATCTGCGCGACGACATACAGGAACGAGCACGCGATCGCCGCCACCACCGCGATCACGCGCACCAGATTGCCGTCGTAGCGCGCGGCCAGGAAGTCGGGGATGGTGTACTGGCCGAACTTGCGCAGGAACGGCGCGATCAGCAGCGCGACGAGGCAGAAGCCGCCCGTCCAGCCGAGGATGTACGCGAGCCCGCCATACCCGCTCAGGTACAGCGTGCCGGCCATGCCGATGAACGAGGCGGCCGACATCCAGTCCGCGCCCGTGGCCATGCCGTTGTAGAGCGCGGGCACGCGGCGCCCCGCGACGTAGTACTCGGCGGGATCGGTGGTGCGGCTGAGGATGCCGATGCCGGCGTAGAAGACGATCGGGCCGACCAGGAACAGGAAGCCGATCCAGCTGCGCGGCAGCCCCAGGTGCTCCAGCAGCGCCATCGCGCCGACGAAGGCCAGGAACGCGAGCCCGAAGGCCAGGTAGATCCAGTGCAGGCGGCGGCTGAAGTCCGGGCCGCGCAGCGGCGCGAAGCGGCTGCGCGCGGGCGCGAAGGTGCGCGTGCGCAGGGTCATCGACGCGGGACCTCGTCGCCGGGGCGCGCCTCGTCGGCGAGCCGGCGGTCGGCGCGCGCCATGCGCCGCGCGTAGACGGCGATCAGCACCACGAACACGACGACGCCGCCCTGCGCCGCCACCCAGAAGCTGAACGGCCAGCCGAGGAACGGGAAGTCGAGCTCGCGCGCGAACCAGGTGACGACGAAGCCGACGACGAACCAGGCCAGCAGCAGCGCGGCGGTCAGGCGCAGCGTGCGGCGCCAGTGGCGCGCGCGGGCGGCGCGGACGGGGTCGGGGGCGGCGAGGTCAGGCGGCGGCATCGGCCTCCATGATGCCCGGCGGCGGGCACTAGCCCAAGCGGGCGAACCCGACGGCGGGCGGCATGGAAGAATCCCGTCATGAACAGCGTCCCCACCCCGCCGCCGCAGCCGCGGCGCTTCCTGCCGGTTGCCACCGGCGTGCTGATCGCGATCAACGTCGGCGTCTGGCTGCTGCAGGTCGCCGGCGGAGTCTCGCCGACGGACCCGTCGTCGATGACGCTGCTGTCCTGGGGCGGCGACATGCCGCTGTACACGCTCACCGGCGACACCTGGCGCCTGCTGACCGCGATGTTCCTGCACGTGGGCATCGTGCACCTGGCGCTCAACATGTACGTGCTGGCCTTCACGGCGCCGCTGGTCGAGGTCGAGTTCGGCACGGGCCGCATGCTCGCCATCTACCTGGCGGGCGGGCTGCTGGCCAGTTGCGCCAGCGTGTTCTGGGGCGAGATGCGCTCGACGGCGGCGAACCCGGTCGGACTGCTGACCGTGGGCGTCGGCGCCTCCGGGGCCGTCATGGCGCTGTTCGGCTCGCTGCTGGCCGGCCTCGTCCTGCCGACGCCGCGGTTCGCGCACCTGCCCAGGAACATGCAGCCCGGCATCAACAAGGGACTGATCCAGGCCGTCGTCATCAACATCGGCATGGGCTTCATGATCAAGGGCGTCGACAACGCCGCGCACGTCGGCGGACTGCTGGGCGGGGCCGTGCTGGGCATCGTCATGGCGGTGGCGCCGCTTGCCGCCGGGCCGCGCGCGACGCTGGTGCGCTACCTGGCCGCGGCCGGGCTGGTGGCCGTCTGCGCCGGCGCCCTGCTGCGCACGGCGAACAAGCCGGAACTCGTGCTGCTGCGCGCGGAACTGGACGCCCGCCGCGCGATCGGCAGCGAGTAGCGCCGCGGCCCGGGCGCCCGAGGACCGGCCGCGACGGGCCGCGTCCGTGCGAAAATCGCGCTCCTGCGCGCCCCGGAGCGTGCTGATCCATCCACCCGCGCCGCCGCGACCCGCCGGCCGCGCCACGACCAAGATCCATCATGGACATCGAACGCATCAACGCCATCGGCAAGAGCATTGCCGACCTGAGCGAGCGCACCGCCGCGCTCAGGGGGTATCTTTGACTACGACCGCAAGTCGCATCGGCTGACGGAAGTCAACGCCACGCTGGAGAACCCGGCGGTCTGGAACGAGCCCCAGCGGGCCCAGGAGCTCGGGCGCGAGAAGCGCTCGCTGGAGACGGTGGTCTCGACCATCGACCACCTCACGACCAACCTGGCCGACAACGCCGAGCTGTTCGAGATGGTCAAGGAGGAAGGCGACGTCGCCAGCCTGCAGCAGATCGAAGCCGACGCGGCCAAGCTGGAGGAGACGGTCGCGGGCCTCGAGTTCCGCCGCATGTTCAGCAACCCGTCCGACCCGCTGAACTGCTTCGTCGACATCCAGTCCGGCGCCGGCGGCACCGAGGCGCAGGACTGGGCCCAGATGCTGCTGCGCCAGTACCTGCGCTACTGCGAGCGCAAGGGCTTCAAGGCCGAGGTCATGGAAGAGACCGAGGGCGACGTCGCCGGCATCAAGAGCGCCACGATCAAGGTCGAGGGCGAGTACGCGTTCGGCCTGCTGCGCACCGAGACCGGCGTGCACCGCCTGGTGCGCAAGAGCCCGTTCGGCGCCGGTCTGCGCCAGACCTCGTTCGCGTCGCTGTTCGTCTACCCCGAGGTGGACGACTCCATCGAGATCGAGATCAACCCGGCCGACGTGCGCACCGACACCTTCCGCGCGTCCGGCGCCGGCGGCCAGCACATCAACAAGACCGACTCGGCCGTGCGGCTGACTCACATCCCGACCGGCATCGTCGTGCAGTGCCAGAACGACCGCTCGCAGCACCGCAACCGCGACGAAGCCTGGCAGATGCTGCGCTCGCGCCTGTACGAGCACGAGATGCGCAAGCAGCGCGAGGAGCAGCAGAAGCTCGAGGACTCCAAGACCGACGTGGGCTGGGGCCACCAGATCCGTTCGTACGTGCTCGACCAGAGCCGCATCAAGGACCTGCGCACCAACTACGAGGTCTCCGCCACGCAGAAGGTGCTCGACGGCGACCTCGACGGCTTCATCGCCGAGAGCCTCAAGCAGGGCCTCTGACCAACCCGGGGCACGGCCACGAGCCGCGCCCCGTTTTCGTTTTCCCTTCAAGTTTTCAATAAGGAAGAAGCCATGCGCGAAGGCTCTCCCACGCTCGTCCGCCGCGAGGACTACGCCGCCCCCGCCTGGTGGGTGCGCACGGTCGACCTGACGTTCGACCTCGACCCCGCCAAGACCATCGTCGCCAGCAGGCTGGCCATCGAACGCAACGCGGAACGCCCGACCGAGCCGCTGCGCCTGGACGGCGAGGGCCTGAACCTGCTGCGCGTGCTGGTCGACGGCCAGAGCGTGTCGTTCCGCCACGAGGACGGCCAGCTCGTCATCGACGCCCCGGCCGCGGACGCGTTCGTGCTGGAGATCCGCAACACGGTCTGCCCCGAGAAGAACACCGAGCTGTCGGGCCTGTACACCTCCGGCGGCGGCTTCTTCACGCAGTGCGAGGCCCAGGGCTTCCGCCGCATCACCTACTTCTTCGATCGCCCGGACGTGATGGCGATCTACACCGTCACGCTGCGCGCCGACAAGGCCAGGTACCCGGTGCTGCTGTCCAACGGCAACCTGCAGGAACAGGGCGAACTGGACAACGGCCGCCACTTCGCGCGCTGGAACGACCCGTTCCCCAAGCCCTGCTACCTGTTCGCGCTGGTGGGCGCCGACCTGGTCGCGCGCGAGCAGCGCGTCACCAGCCGCGCCGGCAAGGAGCACCTGCTGCAGGTGTTCGTGCGCCGCGGCGACCTCGACAAGACCGAGCACGCGATGAACTCGCTGGTCGCCTCGCTGGTATGGGACGAGGCGCGCTTCGGACTGCCGCTGGACCTCGAGCGCTTCATGATCGTCGCGGTCGAGGACTTCAACATGGGCGCGATGGAGAACAAGGGCCTGAACCTGTTCAACACCAAGTACGTGCTCGCCAGCCCGGCCACCGCCACCGACACCGACTATTCGCTGATCGAGAGCGTCGTCGGCCACGAGTACTTCCACAACTGGACCGGCAACCGCATCACCTGCCGCGACTGGTTCCAGCTGTCGCTCAAGGAAGGCCTGACCGTGTTCCGCGACCAGGAGTTCTCGCAGGACATGGCCGGCTCCACGTCGGCGCGCGGCGTCAAGCGCATCGACGACGTGCGCTTCCTGCGCCAGCAGCAGTTCCCGGAGGACGCGGGCCCGATGTCGCACCCGGTGCGCCCGGACAGCTACGTCGCGATCGACAACTTCTACACCACCACCGTCTACGAGAAGGGCTCGGAGGTCGTCCGCATGATGCAGACGCTGGTGGGCCGCACCGGCTTCGAGCGCGGCATCACCGAGTACTTCCGCCGCCACGACGGCCAGGCCGTGACCTGCGACGCGTTCGCGCAGGCCATCGCCGACGTCAATCCGGCCAGCCCGCTCAACGCGCAGCTGGAGGCGTTCAAGCGCTGGTACTCGCAGGCCGGCACGCCGCGCGTCGGCGCGCGCCTGGCGACGGCCGACGGCGCCGCCACGCTGACGCTGTCGCAGGACTTCAGCGCGCCGGCGTCGGTCGCCGCGCAAGGCCGCCAGCCCTTCGTCATCCCCGTGCGCTTCGCGCTGTTCACGCGTGACGGCCGCCCGGTGCCGCTCAAGCTGGAAGGCGACGCCGACGGCGCCCCGCTGGAGCGCGTGCTGGTGCTGTCGGAGGCCCAGGCCACGTTCCGTTTCCGGGACGTGCCGGCCGACGCCGTGCCGTCCGTGCTGCGCGACTTCTCGGCGCCGGTCATCCTCGACGACGGCCTGTCGGACGCCGACCGCCTGGTGCTGCTCGCGCACGACACCGACCCGGTCAACCGCTGGGAAGCCGGCCAGCGCCTCGCGCTCGAGCGCCTCGTGACCGCCATCACGGGCACCGAGCCGCTGGTGCTCGACGACGCCTTCGTCGCCGCGATGCGCACCGTGCTGCGCGACCCGGCGCTCGACCCGGCCTTCAAGGAGCTGGTGCTGACGCCGCCGTCGGAGGCCTACGTCGCCGAGCAGCTCACGGTGCCGGTCGACCCGCAGCGCGTGCACGAGGTCTGCGTGCGCATGCTGGACGAGCTCGCCGCCCGCCTGTACGACGACTGGGTCTGGGCCTTCGACGCACACCAGGTGCGCGACGGCTACCGCGCCGACAACGCGCAGAGCGCACAGCGCGCGCTGGCCAACCTGGCGCTCGCGATGCTGGTGCGCAACGCACGCCGCTCGGGCGACACCGTGTGGCCGGGACGCGCCTACCAGCGCTTCAAGGACGCCGGCAACATGACCGACCGCCTCGGCGCGCTGAGCGCCCTGGTGGCCGCGCACGCGGAGCTCGCGGCGCCGGCGCTCGCGCGCTTCCACGAGCTGTTCCGGCACGAAGCGCTCGTCATCGACAAGTGGTTCGCGCTGCAGGCGCGCGCGCCGGAGCTCGAGGGCCGCGTCTTCGCCAGCGTCAAGGCGCTGCTCTCGCACCCCGACTTCTCGCTCGCCAACCCGAACCGCGCGCGCAGCCTCGTGCTGAGCCTGTGCAACTTCAACCCGGCGGCGTTCCACCGCGCGGACGCGAAGGGCTACGTGTTCTGGGCCGAGCGCGTGCTCGAGCTCGACGCGCTCAACCCGCAGGTCGCCTCGCGCCTGGCGCGCGCGCTCGACCGCTGGCGCAACCTGGCCGAGCCCTATCGCAGCGCGGCGCGCGAGGCGATCGCGCGCGTGGCGGCC
>DASQCX010000890.1:0-13678 GCA_035634455.1 Burkholderiaceae bacterium | reverse complement strand
ACGAAGCCCGACACCTTCAGCGGCAGCATGCGCGGCGAGGGAAACACCGCGTGCACCTCCTGCGCCGGCAGCGACCATGCGCCCAGCAGCGGCACCACGCTGCCCTGCACCAGGGCGCCCTGCGCGACGTAGCGCGGCAACGCGGCGATGCCCATGCCCTCGGTCGCCGCCTCGAGCAGCAGTGACAGGCTGTTCGAGCGCAACGGACCCTTGACGGCCACCGACTCCGCCTGCCCGCCCGCGCCGGTGAAGTGCCAGCGCGCGTCGCCCTGCACCGTGCTGTAGATCAGGCAGTCGCGCGCGGCGAGGTCCTGCGGCTGCGCCGGCGCCTCGCGCGCCGCGAGGAATCCCGGCGACGCCACCAGCACCCACGGGTTCATGCCCAGGTAGCGCGCGCCCAGCGTCGAATCGGCCAGGCGGCCCATGCGGACGGCGACGTCCACGCCCTGCTCGATCAGGTCGACGTAGCGGTCGTCGACGGCCAGGTCGATCTGCAGGTCTGGGTTGGCGCGCATGAACCGCATCAGCAGCGGCCCCAGCACACGGCGGCCGAAGGCCACCGAAGTGCTGACGCGCATCGCGCCGCGCACCTGCGACTGCAGCAGCGCGGCCACCGAATCCGCCTCATCGACGTGGTGGGCGATGGTGCGGCACTTCTCGTAGTACAGCGCGCCGATCTCGGTGGCGGTGACGCCGTGCGTCGAGCGGTGCAGCAGGCGCGCGCCGAGCTGCTGCTCCATGCGCGCCACCTGCTTGGTGACGGCCGGCTGGCCGATGCCCAGCTCCGCCGCCGCCTTGCTGAACGAGCCGAGCTCGACGACGCGCATGAACAGCTTGACGGCGGAAAGACGATCCATGGCGATGCGTGCGAGGCGGTATTCCATTGTGGAATAAACGTCATGCTTGTCAACGGCGTTCCTCGATGCGCCGCGCTCGCCGACCATCACGTCAACCCCAAGCAGTGATGGAGACAAGCATGGCAAGGATGAAGGCCGCGATGGCGGCGGTGCTGGTGATGGAGCGCGAAGGCGTGACGCAGGCGTTCGGCGTGCCGGGCGCGGCGATCAACCCGCTGTACGCGCAGATGCGCGAGCGGCAGTCGATCGCGCACATCCTGGCGCGCCACGTGGAAGGCGCGTCGCACATGGCCGAGGGCTACACGCGCGCCCGCGCCGGCAACATCGGCGTGTGCATCGGCACCAGCGGGCCCGCAGGGACCGACATGATCACGGGCCTGTACTCGGCCAGCGCCGACTCGATCCCCATCCTGTGCATCACCGGCCAGGCGCCGCGCGCCCGCCTGTACAAGGAGGATTTCCAGGCGGTGGACATCGAGTCCATCGCCAAGCCCGTCACCAAGTGGGCCGTCACCGTGCGCGAGCCGGCGCAGGTGCCGCGCGTGTTCCAGCAGGCCTTCCACCTGATGCGCTCGGGCCGCCCGGGCCCGGTGCTGATCGACCTGCCGTTCGACGTGCAGATGGCCGAGATCGAGTTCGACATCGACAGCTACGAGCCGCTGCCCGTCTACAAGCCCGCGGCCACGCGCAAGCAGGTCGAGAAGGCGCTGGACATGCTGGCCGCCGCCGACAAGCCGCTGATCGTCGCCGGCGGCGGCATCATCAACGCGGACGCCAGCGCGCTGCTGCAGGAGTTCGCCGAGATCACCGGCGTGCCCGTGATCCCGACGCTGATGGGCTGGGGCACCATCCCCGACGACCACCCGCTCATGGCCGGCATGTGCGGCCTGCAGACCAGCCACCGCTACGGCAACGCGACGATGCTGGCCAGCGACTTCGTGCTGGGCATCGGCAACCGCTGGGCCAACCGCCACACAGGCTCGGTCGACGTCTACACCAGGGGCCGCAAGTTCGTGCACGTCGACATCGAGCCCACGCAGATCGGCCGCGTCTTCAGCCCCGACTTCGGCATCGCCAGCGACGCCGGCGCCGCGCTCAAGCTGTTCGTCGAGGTCGCGCAGGAGCGCGCCGCCGCGGGCCGCCTCAAGGACTACGGCGACTGGGCGTTCCGCTGCCAGGAGCGCAAGCGCCTGATGCACCGCAAGAGCCACTACACGGAGCAGCCGATCAAGCCGATGCGCGTGTACGAGGAGATGAACGCCGCGTTCCCGCGCGACACCATCTACGTCTCCACGATCGGCCTGAGCCAGATCGCCGGCGCGCAGTTCATCCACGTCTACGGCCCGCGCCAGTGGATCAACTGCGGCCAGGCCGGCCCGCTGGGCTGGACGATCCCGGCCGCGCTCGGCGTGGTCGCGGCGGATCCGACGCGCACCGTCGTCGGCCTGTCGGGCGACTACGACTTCCAGTTCCTGGTCGAGGAGCTCGCCGTCGGCGCGCAGTTCCGGCTGCCGTACGTGCAGGTGCTGGTCAACAACAGCTACCTCGGCCTGATCCGCCAGGCGCAGCGCAACTTCGACATGGACTTCTGCGTGCAGCTCGCGTTCGAGAACCAGAACGTGCCCGAAGGCGAAGGCGACCTGCGCGGCTACGGCGTCGACCACCAGCAGGTGATCGCCGGCCTGGGCTGCAAGTCGCTGCGCGTGACCGACCCCGAACAGATCCGCCCGGCACTCGCGCAGGCGCAGGAGATGGCGCGCGAGTACCGCGTGCCGGTGGTCGTCGAGGTGATCCTGGAGAAGGTCACCAACATCGCGATGGGCACCGAGATCGACAACATCGCGGAGTTCGAGGAGATCGACTGCCGCCACCCGCAGGGACGCGCCGGCCTCGAGCTCGCGGGTCTGCTGGACTGACCAACGACACACCCACGACGACACCCCGGAGACACGATGCCCCGCCTCGCCGCCAACCTCACGATGCTCTTCACGGAGTTCCCGTTCCTCGACCGCTTCGAGCGCGCCGCGCGCGCCGGCTTCAAGGGCGTGGAGTTCCTGTTCCCCTACCCGTACCAGCCCAGGGACATCCGGGCGCGCCTCGACCAGTTCGACCTGCAGCCGGTGCTGCACAACCTGCCCGCTGGCAACTGGGACGCCGGCGAACGCGGCATCGCCTGCCATCCCGACCGCACGGCGGAGTTCCGCGAAGGCGTCGAGCGCGCGATCGACTACGCGAGCGCGCTGGGCGTCAAGCAGCTCAACTGCCTGGTCGGCAAGACGCCGGCCGACGTGCCCGCGGCGCAGGTGCACGACACGCTGGTCGACAACCTGTACCGCGCGTCGCAGCGCCTGAAGGACGCCGGCATCCGGCTGCTGGTCGAGCCGATCAACCGCCACGACATCCCCGGCTTCCACCTGCACCGCACCGACCAGGCGCTGGCGCTGATCGCCGAGGTCGGCGGCGGCAACCTGTTCCTGCAGTACGACGTCTACCACGCGCAGCGCACCGAGGGCGAGCTCGCGGAGACGCTGCGCAGGCATCTGTCGCGCATCGCGCACGTGCAGGTCGCCGACAACCCGGGCCGCAACGAGCCGGGCACCGGCGAGATCAACTTCCCGTTCCTGTTCGGCCACCTCGACCGCATCGGCTACCAGGGCTGGATCGGCTGCGAGTACAAGCCGGCCGCCTCCACCGAGATCGGCCTGGACTGGATCCAGCGCATCGCCAAGTGAGCCGCACCCTCATCCGACAAGAGAGACTGACATGACCATCGCATCCCCGAAGATCGGCTTCATCGGCCTGGGCATCATGGGCGCGCCCATGGCGGGCCACCTGATCGCCGCCGGCTACCAGCTGTTCGTGCACACCAAGGGCAAGGTGCCCGCGGCCATCGCCGAGTCGCGCGCCACGCAGTGCGTCGACGCGCGCGGCGTCGCCGAGCGCGCCGACGTCGTCTTCGTCATGGTGCCCGACACCCCCGACGTCGAGGCCGTGCTGTTCGACGACGGCGGCGTGGCGGCCGGCCTGTCCAAGGGCAAGGTGGTCGTCGACATGAGCTCCATCTCGCCGATCGCGACCAAGCGCTTCGCCCGCCGCATCAACGACATCGGCTGCGACTACCTGGACGCGCCCGTCTCGGGCGGCGAGGTGGGGGCGCGCAACGGCACGCTGTCCATCATGGCGGGCGGCGACGAGGGCGTGTTCGCGCGGGTCCGGCCGCTGTTCGAGCTGATGGGCAAGAACATCACGCTGGTCGGCGGCAACGGCGACGGGCAGACGGCCAAGGTGGCCAACCAGATCATCGTCGCGCTCAACATCGAGGCCGTGGCCGAGGCGCTGCTGTTCGCCGCGCGCGCCGGCGCCGACCCCGCCAAGGTGCGGCAGGCGCTGATGGGCGGCTTCGCGGCCAGCCGCATCCTGGAGGTGCACGGCGAGCGCATGATCAAGCGCACGTTCGACCCGGGCTTCCGCATCGAGCTGCACCAGAAGGATCTCAACCTGGCGCTGGCGAGCGCGCGCACGCTCGGCGTGTCGCTGCCCAACACCGCGAACGCGCAGGAGCTGTTCAACGCGTGCGCGGCCCACGGCGGCAAGGCCTGGGACCACTCGGCGATGGTGCGCGCGCTGGAGAAGCTCGCCAACTTCGAGATCGGCCAGGCGGCGTGATGACGGCCGAGACCGCGCTCCTGCGCCGCATGTTCGACGCCGCGGTGGCCAGCGCGCAGCCGGCGCTTTGCGTGCCGCCGCACCTGCCGCGGCCCGAGGAGCTCGGCGACGGGCGCCTCGTCGTCATCGGCGCGGGCAAGGCCTCGGCCGCGATGGCGCAGGCCGTCGAGGAACACTGGGCCGGGCCGCTGTCCGGACTCGTCGTCACGCGCTACGGCTACGGCGCGCCGTGCAGCCGCATCGAGATCGTCGAGGCCGCGCATCCCGTGCCCGACGCGGCCGGCCTGCGCGCCGCGCAGCGCATGCTGGACGTCGTGCGCGACCTGCGGCCGCAGGACGTCGTGCTGTGCCTGGTCTCGGGCGGTGGCTCCGCGCTGCTGCCCTTGCCGCTGCCGGGCCTGACGCTCGAGGACAAGCAGGCCGTCAACCGCGCGATGCTCGCCAGCGGCGCGACGATCGGAGAGATGAACTGCGTGCGGCGTCATCTGTCCGCGATCAAGGGCGGGCGCCTCGCGGCGGCCTGCCATCCGGCGCGCGTGGTCACGCTGCTGATGTCGGACGTGCCGGGCGACCGGCCGCTGGACATCGCCTCCGGCCCGACCGTCGCCGATCCGACCACCTGCCAGGACGCGCTCGACATCGTGCGCCGCCACGACCTCGACTTGCCCGCCGCCGCGATGGCGCTGCTGGAAAGCGGCCGCGGCGAATCGATCAAGCCCGGCGACCCGCGCCTCGCGCGCGCCGAGGTCCGGATGATCGCCACGCCGCAGGCCGCGCTCGAGGCCGCGGCCGCGGTCGCTACCGAGGCGGGCTACGCCGCGCACGTCCTGGGCGACGCCATCGAGGGCGAGGCGCGCGACGTCGCGAAGGTGATGGGCGGCATCGCGCTGCAGGCCGCGACGCGCGCCCAGCCGTTCGCGCCGCCGTGCGTGCTGCTGTCCGGCGGCGAGACCACGGTCACCGTGCGCGGCCACGGCCGCGGCGGCCGCAACGTGGAGTTCCTGCTGTCGCTCGCGCTCGCGCTCGACCAGCAGCCGGGCGTCTTCGCGCTGGCCGGCGACACCGACGGCGTCGACGGCCAGGAGGAGATCGCCGGCGCCGTGCTGCGCCCCGACACGCTCGCGCGGGCCCGCGCGCTCGGGCTGCGCGCGCGCGACCGCCTGGCCGACAACGACGCCCACACGTTCTTCGAGCGCCTCGGCGACTCGGTGATCACCGGCCCGACGCGCACGAACGTCAACGACTTCCGCGCGCTGCTGATCTCCTGAAGCGAGGCCTACACCGGCCGCCAGGCCACGTGGCCCTTGTCGAAGATCCGCTGCAGGCGCCGGTCGCCGACCAGCCCGTCGACCGCCGCCTGCAGCGCCGTCTCCAGGTCGCCGGCATCCTTCTTGACCGCCAGCCCGACCGCCCAACCGTTGCGCGAATTGCTCACGGTGGGCAGCGGCGTGATGACGTAGCGCGGGTCGCCGGCCAGCACCGATTCGAGCTCGGACTCCAGCCCCGCCGCGGCCGCGCACTCGCCGCGCTGGAGCGCCTGCGCGGCCTCGACGCCGTCCTTCCAGGTCGTGCTCAGCTGCTGCTTGTAGGCGCCGCCGTCGGCGCCGATCAGCAGCCAGCCGGCCAGGGTCTGGCCCGACACCGCGACCGGCTTGCCGTTGAGCTGCGCCAGCGTCTCCAGGTGCGGCAGCTGCCGGACGTCGCGCGCGATCATCACGCGGTCGCGCCAGTACGGCGCGAAGATGCGCACCTGCGGGTTGGCGTCCATCAGCGGCGCTTCCACCGGCACGTGCAGCATCACGTCGGCCGGGCCGTAGCCCAGGTAGTGGCCCTTCCAGACCATGTTGCGCAGGTCGTCGTTCATGTCGTCGCCGGCCGGGAACGGCATCAGCGCGAGCTTGACGCCCAGCGCGTCCGCCAGCGCCGCGGCGAGGTCGACGTCGATGCCCCGGCCGCGGTCGTGGAACGGCGGCATGTCGCGGTAGACGGCCACGGTCAGCGTGCCGCGCGCCCTGACGGCGGCCAGGCCTGCCTCGGCCGCGGACACGCCGCCGGAGGCGACCAGCGCCGCCGCGCCGAGCGCGCGCAGGGCGCCGCGGCGATTGAGCTGCGGCGCGGTCATTGCGCGTCCGGCAGCGGCTTCTCGCGCCGCGACTCGAGGTAGGTCTTGATCGCCCACATCGCCTCCTGGCTCAGCACGCCCTCGAACGGCGGCATGTAGACGGCGCCGTTGCGCGTGCGGCCGTGGCGCACGGTGGTGATCATGTAGTCGTCGTTGTCCTTGACGCAGCCGTCGCGCGCGGTCTTGTCCTTCATGCCGGCGCAGTCGTTGTCCAGGCGGCGCAGGTCGGGCGCGATGCCGCCGGAGATCGCCTCCAGGCCGTGGCAGCGCGCGCAGTTCTGGTTGAAGCCGGACGAGCCGATCTCCACCGCCTTGGCATTGCCGCTGTACGGATTGACGCCGCGCCAGCCATCGCCCAGCGGCTCCAGGCCGGTGGTGTCGACGGCCTGCGGCGTGACGTTGCCGTGCGCGCCGACGACGACGCAGCCGCCCACGGTGAGCAGGAAGGCCGCGATGCGGATCGCGGCGGCCCAGGGTCGGCGCGCGCGGCGATTCGTCGATGGCGGGGTGGCGTGGGCAGGGCGTCGCATGGTTGTCTCCGTGTCGTTGCTAAGGGTCTGGCGAACGGGCTGGCGGTCTGCAAAGCCCGTGCCACGACGCCGACGGCGCGGCCAGGAATGTTTCTTGCGATTCCGCAAGCAACTGGACTGGCTCGCGCCGGCCCGGCGGCCCCGCCCGCTGGGATTCGACGGGGTCGAGTGCTATCCTGGAACGTCCACGGCGGCTCGCCCCGTCAGGCGTCCGTCAGGGATAGCCCCGACGCTGTGCCACGCGAGCTGTACCAGGATCGAACAGACCGCGGCGCAACGCGGGCTCGCGAGGCCCTCGCTGACCGACGGAACAACGAGAGACAACCTGCCGTCGGGCAGGAACAGAGGAAGCGACCCATGTCAGCATCCCTCCGCGCCCTTCCCATCCCTGGCGGGTGGACGACGCCCACCGCGCAGGCCGCCGATGCGCCGGCGCGCGCCGAGCTCATCGAGCAGTCGCACCTGCGCTGCACGGCGCTGGGCCTGACGCGCGTCGAACGGCCCGACTTCGAACCAATGATCCGCGGCGACCTGACCGTCGCGCGCGAACGCAACCAGCGCCTGCTGACGCACGCCGCGCCGGTGATGGAGATGCTGTTCGAGCAGATCGTCAACACCGAGAGCATGATCGTCCTGACCGACGCGCAGGGCACGATCCTGCACTCGATCGGCGACGACGAGTTCCTGGCGCGCGCCGGCAAGGTGGCGCTGGCGCCGGGCGTGAACTGGGCCGAGCAGTCCAAGGGCACCAACGCGATCGGCACGGCGCTGGTCGAGGAGCGGCCCACGCTCGTGCACGCCGGCGAGCACTTCATCCACGCCAACAGCTTCCTCACCTGCTCGGCGGCGCCCATCGTCGACCCGCGCGGCAACATGCTGGGCGTGCTCGACGTCACCGGCGACCAGCACTCCTACCACCAGCACACGATGGGGCTGGTGCGGATGTCGGCGCGCATGATCGAGAACCACTGGCTGTCGGAGGACTACGGCAACCGGCTGCGCCTGCACTTCCACCTGCGGCCCGAGTTCATCGGCACGCTGCTCGAAGGCATCATCGTCGTCGGCGGCGACGGCCGCATCCTGGGCGCCAACCGCAGCGCGCTCGACCAGCTCGACATCAGCGGCGCCGCGCTGCGCATGCACACGCTCACCAGCCTGTTCGAGACGACCATAGTCGCCGTGATCGACCACTTCCGCACGCCGATCCCGCTGCCGATGCGGCTGACGCTGTCCAGCGGCCGCCAGTTCCACGCCAGCGCGCGCTTCAACGGGCCGCTGCGCTCGGTGATGGCGGGCTTCGAGAGCGCGCCGGCCGCGCGCGACGGCGGCGCGCCGGCATCCCGCCTGGACGGCGGACCGGCCGCCGCCGGCGCGCCGCAGACGCCGCGCGTGGCGGCGGACGACGGGTCCGCGTCGCGCCTGCGGCTGTCCGGCCTGCGCTACCTGAGCACCGGCGACGCCCAGGTCGAGGCCGTCGTGACCAAGGTGCAGCGCGTGCTCAACAAGGAGATCCCGCTGCTGGTCCTCGGCGAGACCGGCACCGGCAAGGAGCTGCTGGCGCGCGCCGTGCACCAGGACTCCAACCGCGCGCGCCAGCCCTTCGTGGCGGTCAACTGCGCGTCGATCCCGGAGTCGCTGATCGAAGCCGAGCTGTTCGGCTACGAGGACGGCGCCTTCACCGGCGCGCGCCGCAAGGGCGCCACCGGCCGCATCCTGCAGGCCAACGGCGGCACGCTGTTCCTCGACGAGATCGGCGACATGCCGCTGTCGCTGCAGGCCCGGCTGCTGCGCGTGCTGCAGGAGCGCTGCGTCACGCCGCTGGGCAGCCACAAGTCCATCCCGGTCGACATCGCCGTCGTCAGCGCCACGCACCGCAACCTGCGCGAGATGTGCGCCGCCGCGACGTTCCGCGAGGACCTGTACTACCGCCTCAACGGCCTGGTGGTGCGCCTGCCCGCGCTGCGCGACCGCAGCGACCTGCGCGCCGTCGCGCGCCGCATCGTGATCGCCGAGGCGCCCGACGCGCCGCCCGAGATCAGCGCGTCGGTGATGGCGCTGTTCGAGCGCTACGGCTGGCCCGGCAACATCCGCCAGCTCGCCAACGTGCTGCGCACGGCGGTCGTGATGGCGGGCAACGATCCGCAAATCACCGAGGAACACCTGTCGGAGGACTTCCTCGAGGACGTGCGGCGGCAGCCCGCCGCCGTCGCCGCGCCGGCACCGGCGATGGCCGCGCCCGCGGCATCGGCCGCACCGGCGACGCCGGTGCCCCCCGCCGCCGCGGAGGCCCCGGCGGCGGCGGCCGCGCGCACGCTCGGCGAATCCGAGATCGCGCTGATCCAGGCCGCGCTCGACGCGGCCGGCGGCAACATCTCCGAGGCCTCGAAGGCGCTGGGCATCAGCCGCAACACGATCTACCGCAAGCTGCGCTGGCGCTGAAGCGGCGCCGCGGCGCGGGTCGACCCTGTGCCATGCGGCGTCGCGCCGCCGTCCCGTTCTGGAACACCGGCCCCGCGCGTCACGCGCGCGAGGGCGCGATCGTGCGCGCGCGACGCGCGGCAGCACGGGTGAACCCTCGGAATCGCGCGCGCCCACGGTGATTCGCGGGCGCGGCACGCGACTTGCGAAGCAGTACCCGTGTCCGCGCCGAACGCGGGCGCGGCGACCGCCGACCGGCGGCGTCACAACCCACCAGGAGATTCCCATGCAATGGACGCAACCCGCCTTCGAAGACCTGCGCTTCGGCTTCGAGATCACGATGTACATCGCCTCGCGCTGACCTGACACGGGCGGCGCGGCGGCGCATCCGCCGCCGCGCCGCCCACCGACCTCGGACGTCAACGACCATGAAAGTCCTCGTGCTGGGTTCCGGAGCCGGCGGCGGCTTCCCGCAGTGGAACTGCAACTGCGCGAACTGCGCCGGGCAGCGCAACGGGCGCATCCGCGCGTCCGAGCGCACGCAGAGCTCGATCGCGGTGTCGGCCGACGGCCAGTCCTGGGTGCTGCTCAACGCCTCGCCCGACATCGGTGAGCAGATCCGCCGCCACCCGCAGCTGCATCCGCGCCACGGCCTGCGCGACACGCCGATCAAGGCCGTCGTGCTGATGGACGCGCAGATCGACCACGTCAGCGGCCTGCTGGGCCTGCGCGAGGGTCCGTGCATCGACCTCTGGGCCACACGCTGCGTGTTCGAGGATCTCACCAGCGGCCTGCCGCTGCTCAACGTGCTGCAGCACTACTGCGGCACGCGCTGGCACATGATCGGCGTCGACGGCACGGCCACGCGCGCCGAGTTCGAGATCGAGGCCGTGCCGCAGCTGCGCTTCACGGCGCTCGCGATCCCCGGCAAGGCGCCGCCGTACTCGCCGCACCGGCGCGAGCAGGTCATCGGCGACAACATCGCGCTGCGCATCGAGGACACCGCCGACGGCAGCAGCCTGTTCTATTCGCCCGGCCTCGCGCAGGTCGGCGAGCAGGAGCTCGCGTGGATGAACGCGGCGGACTGCGTGCTCGTCGACGGCACCTTCTGGCAGGAGGACGAGATGCAGCGCGCCGGGCTCGGTGCGAAGTCGGCCAGCGACATGGGCCACCTGCCGCAGCAGGGCGCCGGCGGCCGGCCCGGCATGGTGGACGCGCTGCGCGACGCCACGCCGGCGCGCAAGGTGCTGATCCACATCAACAACAGCAACCCGATCCTCGACGAGGACAGCGCGCCGCGGCGCGCGCTGCAGGACCTCGGCATCGAGGTCGCGCACGACGGCATGGAGATCTCGCTGTGAACGACCGCCTGGCCATCACCCTCCCGTGGAGCGCAGACGAATTCGAGGCGCGGCTGCGCGAGCGCGAATCGCGCTACCACATCCACCACCCGTTCAACCTGCGCCTGAACCGCGGCGAGCTCGCGCCGTTCCAGGTGCGCGGCTGGGTCGCCAACCGCTTCTACTACCAGACGCAGATCCCGCGCAAGGACGCCGCGGTGCTGGCCAACTGCGACGACCGCGCCGAGCGCCGGCGCTGGATCGAGCGCATCCTCGACCACGACGGCCGCGGCGACTACCGCGACGGCCAGGCCGGCGGCATCGAGGCCTGGTGCCGGCTCGGCACGGCCACGGGCCTCGCGCGCCGGGACCTCGAATCCATGCGGCACCTGCAGCCCGGCGTGCGCTTCGCGGTCGACGCCTACGTCAACTTCGCGCGCACGGCGCCGTGGGAGGAGGCCGCGATCTCGTCGCTGACCGAGCTGTTCGCGCCGAAGATCCACGCCGACCGCCTCGCCGGCTGGCCGTCGCTGTACCCGTGGATCGCGGCCGAAGGCCTGGCCTATTTCCGCAGCCGCATCCCCCTGGCCGGGCGCGACGTCGAGCACGGGCTGGAAGTGGCGCACCGCTGGTGCACGACCCGCGCGCGCCAGGAGCGCGCGATCGCGATCCTCGACTTCAAGCTCGACATCCTGTGGTCCATGCTCGACGCGATCGCGCTGGCCTACCCCGACGACCTCGACAAGGAGCTGCGCCCATGACGACCCCGGACGCCCACCCCGCGGTCGCGCCGATGTACCGCCTGCAGTTCGAGCCCGCGCAGGACGCCTGGGTGCTGCTGTACCCCGAGGGCATGGTCAAGCTCAACACGCCGGCCGCGGAGATCCTGCGCCGCTGCGACGGCCGGCGCACGGTGGCGGAGATCGTCGGCGACCTGGAGCGCGCGTTCGAGCGCGACGGGCTGTCCGGCGACGTGAACGCCTTCCTCGCCCAGGCGCGCGAACGCGGCTGGGTGCAGCCGGGGGCGGCGTCGTGAGTTCGACCGTCAAGCCGCCGTTCTGGCTGCTGGCGGAACTGACGTACCGCTGCCCGCTGCACTGCGTGTTCTGCTCCAACCCGGTCGACTACGCGCGCCACGACGCCGAGCTCGACACCGCCACGTGGAAGCGCGTCCTCGCCGAGGCGCGCGCGCTCGGCGCGGTGCAGCTGGGCTTCTCGGGCGGCGAGCCGCTGCTGCGCGAGGACCTGGAGGAACTCGTCGCCCACGCGCGCGGCCTGGGCTTCTACACCAACCTCATCACCTCGGGCGTCGGCCTCACCGCGGCGCGCGCCCGTGCGCTGAAGGAGGCCGGCCTCGACCACGTGCAGCTCTCGTTCCAGGACTCGACGCGCGAGCTCAACGACTTCATCAGCTCGACGCGCACCTTCGACATGAAGTCGCGCGTGGCCGCCATCATCAAGGACGCCGGCTACCCGATGGTGCTCAACTGCGTGATGCACCGCTTCAACCTGCCGCACGTCGGCCGCATCGTCGACATGGCCGAGCGCATGGGCGCCGACTTCCTCGAGCTGGCGAACACGCAGTACTACGGCTGGGCCTGGCACAACCGCGCGGCGCTGATGCCTACCGTCGACGAGCTGCGCGACGCCGAGGCGATCGTCGTCGCGCACCGCGAGCGCCTCGCGTCCGGCGGCGGCGCGATGAAGATCTTCTGGGTCTCGCCCGACTACGCCGATGCCAAGCCCAAGCCCTGCATGGCCGGCTGGGGCGCGGTGTTCCTGGTCGTCGCGCCCGACGGCGCCGCCCTGCCCTGCCACAGCGCGCGCATGCTGCCGGGCCTGGACTTCCCCAACCTGCGCGACACCCCGGTGCGTACCGCCTGGTTCGACAGCGACGCCTTCAACGCCTATCGCGGCACCGGCTGGATGAACGGCACCTGCGGCAGCTGCGACGAGCGCGACAAGGACCACGGCGGCTGCCGCTGCCAGGCCTTCCTGCTGACGGGCGACGCCGCCGCCACCGACCCCGTGTGCCGCAAGAGCGAGCACCGCGGCCGCGTCGACGCCCTGCTCGACGCCGCCGCGGCCGCCGCGATCGAACGCACGCGCGAGGCGCCGCTGCGCTTCATCCCCGGCGCGGCCACGGGCGGCGGGCTCGTCTTCCGCGGCGACGCGGCGTCGCTCGCGCTGTCCACACCTCCCGACGAACTGCTGCCCGCCACGCCATGACATCGCATCGCCCGCCTCTCCGCGCCGCGCTCGCCGGCGCCCTGCTGCTCGCCGCGCACGCGGCCCGGGCCGGCACCGGCCTGGTCTACGTCGCCGGCGAGAAGGACAACGCGATCACGCTGGTCGACGCGAAGACGCTGGCCGTCGCCGGCAGCATCCCGACCTGCGCCCGCCCGCGCCACCTGCAGTTGCTGCCCGGCGGCACGCGCCTGCTGGTGGCCTGCGGCGACGCGGGCCAGGCCGACACCGTCGACCTGGCGACGCGCCGCGTCGTCGACAGCAGCCCGCTGGGCCACGATCCCGAGGCGCTGGACATCTCGGCCGACGGCCGGCTGGCCTACGTCTCGGCCGAGGACGACGGCGCGCTGTCCATCGTCGACCTCGCCGCGAAGAAGGAGGCCGGCCGCGTGGCGCTGGGCCCCGAGCCCGAGGGCGTGAAGCTGTCGCCGGACGGCAGGCGCGTCTACGTGACGTCGGAGGTGGCAGGCGTCGTCTACGCCATCGCCACCGCGACGC
>DASQCX010000889.1:0-6031 GCA_035634455.1 Burkholderiaceae bacterium | reverse complement strand
GACTTCGTCGCGCTGCGCGGCGACGAGGCGCAGACGCAGGCCGTCATCAAGGACTTCAAGCTGATCGTGGAGAAGGTGCCCGGCAAGACGCCCGGCAGCTACACCATCGACCACACCGCCGGCACCTACGTCTACGACCCGCAGGGCCGCGTGCGGCTGTTCGCGTCGCAGAGCCTGGATCCGGCGCTGCTGACCGACGACCTCAAGGCGCTGCTGGCCGAAAAGGCCTGATCACCGCGCGGCGGCTTCTTCGGCGAGCCGACGCTGCGCCAGCCAGGCGCGCAGGCGCGGTTCGACGGTGAGTGCCAGCGCGCGGCCGTACGCCGACTCGGCGTCGGCGTGCGCGCCGGCCATCGCCAGCAGATGCGCCTGAGCCGCCCACCAGGGCTGGTGCGCGGCGACGCGGTCTGGCTCGATCGCGGCCAGCAGGCGCAGTCCCGCCTGCGGATCCGACAGGGCGTGCGCCAGCGCGACGGCGTGCGCGATCTCGGCGCCCACGGTCGGCGCGATCTCCAGCAGGCGCTCGTACAGCCGCGTGATGCCGTCCCACGGCACGCGGCCGGCGATGCGGCCCTGCGTGTGCGCGGCCTGGATGGCGGCCTCGAGCTGGAACGGGCCGGGCGCGCGATGCGACGCCGCCCGGTGCAGCGCGACATTCGCCTGCGCGATCAGCGCCTGATCCCAGTCCTGCGGATCCTGTTCGTGCAGCGGCTGGAACGCGGCGCGGCGCGCCGGCCGCCGCGCCTCGCAAAGCCACAGCAGCGCGACCAGGCCCAGCGCCTCGGGTTCCTCGGGCAACTGCGACGCCACGAGTTCGGCGAGAAAGCGCGCCTCGCCCGCGAGCTCGCCGGAATCGGCATCGTCGGCCAGGCCCCAGTGCAGCGTGTAGGCGCCGTAGATCGCCTCCAGCACCGAGGCGAGGCGCTCCGGCCACTCGTCGGGGCCGGGCTCCTCGAAGCGCAGGCCGGCGGCGCGGATCTTGGCCTTGGCGCGCACCAGGCGCTTGGTCATGGCCTCGGGCTTGACCAGGAAGGCGCTGGCGATGCGCGCGGCGTCCAGTCCCAGCACGGTCTGCAGCATCAGCGCGCTGTGGACGCCGGCGTCTATCGCGGGGTGGGCGCAGACGAGCAGCAGGCGCAGGCGGGCGTCGGGCAGGGGCGTCGATTCCGGCGCGGCGGCGTGCGCGTCGGGCCACAGGACGGTCAGCGTCGGGTCGTCGGCCAGGCGCTGGCGGCGCGCCGCCATCAGCAACCGGCGCTTGGCCGCGGTCAGCAGCCAGGCGTCGGGGGCGTCGGGCACGCCGTCGCGCGGCCAGCGTTCGAGGGCGGCGGCGAAGGCGTCGGCGAGCGCGTCCTCGGCGGCGGCGACATCGCGCCACTGCCAGGCCAGCCAAGCGAGCAGCCGGCCGTAGCTGTCGCGCGCCGCCGCCTCGGCTGCCGCCGCCGCGTTCACTTGTCCCGCGCAGGCATCGGGCGCACGGGCCAGACCATCGTCACGCCGACGGCCGAGCCAGGGCAGCGCTCGGCCCACTTCAGCGCCTCGTCGACCGATGCGACATCGATCAGCGCGTAGCCGCCGAGCAGCTCCTTGGTTTCGGCGAACGGGCCGTCCTGGACCTGGCGCTTGCCGCCTCGCACGCGCACGGCGGTGCCGGCGAACTGCTCCAGCCGGTTGGCGCCGCGCAGCACGCCGGCGCCAACCATGGCGTCCATGTACAGATGCCAGGCCTGCATCGACTCGACGCCGCGTACCGGGTCGTCGTTGATCTCGAAGACTTCGGCGGGTTGGTGGAAGGTGAGGACGAATTCCATGAGGGTCTCCCTGCGCCGTCGCGGCGCCCGAGTGGCGCAGCACCGCGCTGCACCTGAGCATAGATGCGCTCGATGCGGCCCGACGGACAGGGGGACGAAAAAAAACGGACGCCGCGGCGTCCGTTCCTGTCGAGCTGCGCGCGGTCAGACGCGCTGCGGTTCCAGGGTCTTGCGCATCTTCTTGAGCGCGGCGACTTCGATCTGGCGGATGCGCTCGGCGCTGACGCCGTACTCGGCCGCCAGCTCGTGCAGCGTCATGCCGCCGGAGGCGTCGTCGTTGACCTTGAGGTAGCGCTCCTCGACGATGCGTCGGCTGCGCGGATCCAGCGTGTCCAGCGCCTCGACGATGCCGACGCCGGCCAGGCGGTCGTGCGCGGCGGCCTCGATGACGCGGGTGGGCTCGCTGCGGTCGTCGGCCAGGTAGGCGATCGGCGCGTAGGCTTCCTCGCCGTCGTCGTTCTGCGATTCCATCGCGACGTCGCCGCCGGACATGCGCGTCTCCATCTCGAGGACTTCTTCCGGCTTGACGTTGAGGTCGCGCGCGACGCGCTCGACCTGCTCGCTGGTCAGCGTGTTGCGATGGACGTCGGCGTCGGAGGCTTCTTCCTTGAGCTTGGCCTTGAGCGAACGCAGGTTGAAGAACAGCTTGCGCTGGGACTTGGTCGTGGCGACCTTGACCATGCGCCAGTTCTTCAGGATGTATTCGTGGATCTCGGCCTTGATCCAGTGCAGCGCGTAGCTGACCAGGCGCACGCCCTGGGTCGGGTCGAAGCGCTTGACGGCCTTCATCAGGCCGATGTTGCCTTCCTGGATCAGGTCGCCGTGCGGCAGGCCGTAGCCCAGGTAGTTGCGGGAGACGGACACGACCAGGCGCAGGTGCGACATCACCAGCGCGCTGGCGGCCTTCAGGTCGCCGGACTCTTGCAGCTGAGTCGCCAGGCGCGACTCTTCCTCCTGCGTCAGCATCGGCAGGCGGTTGATGGATGAAATGTAGGCGTCGAGGTTGCCCAGCGGGGGAACCAGACTCCACGGGTCACGGACGGACAGGGCGTTGGTTTGGGTGGTGCTCATGTGCTCGATAGGATCGGGAATCGACCCTTTGGTTCCACGAATATTAGCACTCCCCAGGGAAGAGTGCTGATCCTCATTGTCGAGAAGGTCTAGCATGAATATTGAGTGAAATCGACCTTCATACGAATAGTGGTCGCTCACAACCAATCATTTTACGTATCGAGCGCTACAAAAATTTTCGCAGGCCTCGCCGTGAGATGGCGCCGGCACCCCCATCCTTCAAGGGGACGGGCGTCCAGCTCAACCGTCGACGGGCTCGGCGGGCGTGTCCAGCAGCAGCTGGTAGAACGCCAGGTCCAGCCAGCGGCCGAACTTGAAGCCGACCTGCGGCAGGGTGCCGGCGTGCCGGAAGCCCAGCCGCTCGTGCAGGGCGATGCTGCCCGCGTTGCTGGCGTCGATGCCGCCGACCATGCAGTGGACGTCGCGGACCCGGGCCGCGCCGATCAGCTCCTGCATCACGATGCGCCCCAGCCCGCGTCCGCGGCGATCCTGGTGGACGTAGACGGAGTGCTCGACCGTGTACTTGTAGGCCGGCCAGGCGCGGAAGGCGCCGTAGCTGCCGAAGGCCAGCAGGATGCCGGCGGCGTCCTCGATGCCGACCACCGGGTAGCCGCCCCGGGTCTTCGCCTCGAACCACGCGACCATGCTCTCCGGCGCCCGCGGCTTGTAGTCGTACAGCGCCGTCGAGCTGGCGATGGCCTCGTTGAGGATGTCCAGGATCGCGGCGCCGTGGCGCTCGAGGGTGCAGGGCACGACGGACAGGTCGCTCATCAGAATCTCCTGAACAGGTCGGAAACGGCGGTCAGCGCGACCGCGTAACGCGCCGGCTTGCGCGTCGGGTTGTGGAACGAGATCGGCCGGTTCAGCACCATGGCCAGGCAGTCGCCCGCGCGCAGCCGCCAGGGCTTGCCGTCGATGGTGATCTCCATCTCGCCGTCCAGCACCCACACCAGCTGGTGGCAGGTGACGCCGCGGGTGGGGCTGTCGAACGACACCGACTTGCCGGCAGGGAACGTCACTTCCACCAGCTCCGTCGGCGACTGGAAGCCCGGCGGCGAGACGTGCCGCCGGACGTAGCCGGACTCCGGATCCGTCCACAGCGGCTGCGCGTCGGCGCGGGCGAGCGGCAGCGCGAACGCGTCGTCGGCCTCGTAGGAGAACAGCGCCGGCAGGGAGATGCGGAACGCGCCGGCCAGCTTGTCGAGCACGGCGGCCGTCGGGCTGGTCTCCTCGCGCTCGATCAACGAGATCATCGAGCGGCTGACGCCGCTGAGTTCGGCGAGGCGTTCCAGGCTCAGGCCCTGGGCCTTGCGCAGTTTGCGCACGCGTTCGGCGAGGTGTTTGTCGACATCCATTATTCCAATTTACTGGAATTCATAATCCAGCACAATGGATTTTTGTGAGGCACTGGCGGGGATCCACGTGCGGCGTGCCTGCATTCCATTTCGCGCGGAGAGTCCCCGCGCATCGCGGTCTTCGATAGCGTTATCCGACAATGCCGCCATGCACACCGCCACCGATCCGGAGAACGCCCGATGACCGCTTCCGAGCGCCCCGGCAAGGTGCTGGTCGTGGAGGACGAGGCGGAGATCCGCCGCTTCATCCGGCTGTCGCTGCAGGCGGAGTCGCTGGAGGTGGCCGAGGCCGAGAACGTCGCGCGCGGCCTGATCGAGGCCGGCACGCGCCGGCCCGACCTGGTGGTGCTGGACCTGGGCCTGCCCGACGGCGACGGCGTCGACTTCATCCGCGGGCTGCGCGCCTGGTCGCAGATCCCGGTGATCGTGCTGTCGGCGCGCACGACGGAGTCCGACAAGATCGCCGCGCTGGACGCGGGCGCCGACGACTACCTCGTCAAGCCCTTCGGCGCCGGCGAGCTGCTCGCCCGCGTGCGCGCGCAGCTGCGCCGGCACCTGCGCGCGAGCGCCGACGTGCCCAGCGTGCTGGAGTTCGGCGACGTCCGCATCGACCTGGCGCGCCGCAGCGTGCAGCGCGCCGGTGCCGCGCTGCACCTGACGCCCATCGAGTACCGGCTGCTGACGCACCTGACATCGCATCCGGACCGCGTGCTCACCCATCCGCAGCTGCTCAAGGCCGTGTGGGGGCCATCGCATGCGCAGGACACGCATTACGTGCGCATCTACATGGGCCACCTGCGGGCGAAGCTGGAAGCCGACCCGTCGCAGCCGCAGCACCTGATCACCGAACTCGGCGTCGGCTATCGGTTCGTACCCTGAATCCGGTCTCGGTCGTTTCCTCTAGAGACAGCGGCGACCTCGCACGGATAATCACGCCTCCCGGCCTCGCCGGAGGGGAGTGATCCAGGTGAATCCAGTACGACGTCTTGCCCTCGCGCTGGCGGCCGGGGCCGCCCTGGCGCTGGCCGGCTGCGCCAGCCAGGAACCGGCCGGGCCGCAGGAGCATCGCTACACCGAGACCATCTCCTCGGTGCTGATCTCCGACGACGGCCAGCGCATCGCGGCGATCGGCAGCAGCCACCACTACATCTTCGGCGCGCCCGAGGTGCTGGTGAAGGCGCTGCGCTCGCCGGTCCATCCGCAGCTGACGGCCACGTTCTCCACCTTCCACATCGACCAGCGCGGCGTCGTCAGCGGCGACTGGCTGCTGACGCTGGCGCCCGACGCCTCGCCCGCCGCGCAGGAGCAGGCGCGCGTCGTGGGCCTCGCGCCCGGGCCGGATGGGGCGTACGCCGCCGGCGGCATCCTCAAGGGCCAGCGCTACACGGGCTGGACGTACAAGCTGCGCGGCGCGCAGGACAAGCTGAACAAGCCGTACGAGATCGAGATCACCACCGAGGCCAGCGCCGGCGACCGCGCCGTCGACGAGTCCGCCACGCCGATCCGCGTCGCCGCCGACGGCGTGCAGCTGATCTACTGGGCGCCGCTCGCGCCGGTGATCGTGCCGATCCTGTTCCTGACGCGCGCCAAGGATCACTGAGCCCGTCGTCATGACCCCGGCCGACGTCGACCGCCAGGCGCTCGCCGCGCTGCGGCTGCTGCCCGACGAACCGGAGCGCGCGATGCGCCTCTGGGACGAGGCGTTCGCGTGCGCCACGGCGGCCGGGCTGGAGCGCGCGCTGCTGCGGCTGCGCATCGTCCGGATGCACCACCAGGCGCGCTTCGGCGACCGCG
>DASQCX010000888.1:0-7843 GCA_035634455.1 Burkholderiaceae bacterium | reverse complement strand
CTTCGACATCGAGGTCGGCAAGTTCGGCTGCTACCGTCCGCCGTGGAGCACGCAGAAGTGGCTGGACCGCTACGGCTGGATGGAGGGCGTCGGCGAGCGCTGGTGGCCGGTGCTGGGCGCGGTCTACTTCCTCGTCGCGGTGCGGCGCGTGCGCGGCATGCACCTGGTGGGCAAGGTTCGCAAGGCGCCCGTGAAGGCGGCGACGGCGCCGGCGGTGGCGACGATCAACAAGCGGCGCTGACGACGTCGGCGCGCCGCGGCCGGGTACGATGCCGCCCATGAGCGAATCGACGACGACCGAAGTGACGATCTACACGGACGGGGCCTGCAAGGGCAACCCCGGGCCGGGCGGGTGGGGCTGCTGGCTCTCGGCCAGCGGCAAGGAGCGCGAGCTGTTCGGCGGCGCGCCGCAGACCACCAACAACCGCATGGAGCTCACGGCGGTCATCAAGGGGCTGTCGGTGCTGACGCGGCGCTGCAGCGTCGCCATCTACACCGACAGCGAATACGTCCGCAACGGCATCACCAGCTGGATCCACGGCTGGAAGAAGCGCGGCTGGCGCACGGCCGACGGCAAGCCCGTGAAGAACGTCGAGCTGTGGCAGCAGCTCGAGACGCTGGCCAACGCGCACGACGTGCACTGGCACTGGGTCAAGGGCCATGCGGGCGATCCGGGCAACGAGCGCGCGGACATGCTGGCCAACAAGGGCGTGCAGGCGGCGCTGAGCGGGCAGGGTTGAAGCGATTGGGCGCGTGAATCAGCGCGCGAGGTCGTCCGGCGTGTTGATGTTGACGAACGCCGCCGCGTCCCCCGGGCGATCGAAGCGCACCGGCGTCGCGTGGCGCGACAGCCAGCCTTCGACCTTGCGGCCGCCGTCCGCCAGGTAGGCCGCCAGGTCGTCGGCGAGCGCGGTCGACAGCAGGCAGCACACCGGCTCGAGGCGCACGCCCGCGGCGCCGAGGTCGCGCTGCACGACCGCGCCCCGGCCGTCGCCCAGGCCTTGCGCGAGGCGCTCGACGAGATCGAGCGGCAGGCTCGGCGAGTCGCACGGCACGACCGCGAGCCACGGCGTAGCCGCCGCCCGCAGTCCCGCCAGCACGCCCGCGAGCGGGCCCGGGAAATCGTCGGACGCGTCGGCCAGCACGCGCGCGGCGCGCGACGCGTAGTCCGCGGCATGGCGGTTCGCGCTGATCAGGATCGCGCCCACCTGTGGCGCCAGCCGCGCGATCGCATGATCGACCAGCGGCCGTCCGCGCCAGGGCTGCAGGCCCTTGTCGACGCCGCCCAGGCGCTGGCCGCGGCCGCCGGCCAGGATCAGGCCGGTGATGGCGTCGCGGGACGGCGGCGCGGCCATCAGCCGCCGATGTAGTGCATCTCGACGCGGCGCTCGCCGGCCTGTGCCGGGTCGGCACCGGACGACGGCGTGGCGGCGCTGCGCAGCGCGGAATAGCGGTCGTCGCGCGCCGCCCAGACGCCGTCGATCGCGCCGGCGATGGCCGCGTCGTCCGCGCCGCCGCGCAGCAGCGCGCGCAGGTCGTGGCCGTGCGAGGCGAACAGGCACAGGTACAGCCGGCCGTCGGTGGACAGGCGGGCGCGGTTGCAATCGCCGCAGAAGGCCTGCGTGACGCTGGAGACGAGGCCGACCTCCTGGCCCGTCGCGTCGAAGCGCCAGCGCTGCGCCGTCTCGCCGGCGGCGTTGGCGGGCAGGGCGGTCAGCGGGCCGATCTCGCGCAGGCGCTCCAGCACGTCGCGCGAGGGCAGGACGTCGTCGAGGCGCCAGCCGTTGGTCGAGCCGACGTCCATGTACTCGATGAAGCGCAGCACCGCGGCGTTGCCGTAGCGTGCGTGCAGGGCGCGCGCCAGCGGCACGATCTGGTCGTCGTTGGTGCCCTTCTTGACCACCATGTTGACCTTGATCGGCCCGAACCCCGCGGCCAGCGCGGCGTCGATGCCGGAGAGCACGTCCTCCACCGCGAAGTCGACGTCGTTCATGCGGCGAAACACGTCATCGTCCATCGCGTCCAGGCTCACGGTGAGACGGCCGAGGCCGGCGGCCCTGAGCGCCGCGGCCTTGCGCGCCAGCAGCGAACCGTTGGTGGTCAGCGTGATGTCCAGCGGCGCGCCCTCGGGCGTGCGCAGCGCGGCCAGCAGCTCGACGAGGCGCTCCAGGTTCTTGCGCAGCAGCGGCTCGCCGCCGGTCAGGCGCAGCTTGCGCACGCCGGCGTCCGCGAACAGGCGCGCGAGGCGGGCGATCTCCTCGAAGCTCAGCAGCTCGGCGTGCGGCAGGAACGCGTGGTGGCTGTCGAACACTTCCTTGGGCATGCAGTAGCTGCAGCGGAAGTTGCATCGATCGGTGACGGAGATGCGCAGGTCGCGCAGCGGCCGGGCGAAGGCGTCGAGGCGATCGGCGCCGCGCGCGAGCGCCGGCGCGTCCGCGCGCACGCCCGCGGGCGCCGGCGCGGGGCCGCGTCGCAGGTCGTGGATGGCGAAGGTCTTGCCCATGCCCCGATTGTGCCCGGCCGGCGCGCGGCGCATCGGTGTCGGGACATCGTCCGGAAACGGCACGGCCCGCGCGAGGGCGGGCCGTGGCCGGGGAAACGGGCGGGGCGCGATCAGCGGTCGGTCAGCGCCCGGGCGAACGGGTCGTGCGAGGGGCCCAGCGTGGTGGGCGCGGCGGCGGGCAGCGACGGCAGCGTGCCAGCCGCATGCAGGCCGACGGGGGGCGCCACGGTCGACACGACGGCCGGCGTGACCACCGGCGCGCCGCCGGCACCGCCCGAGCCGCCGCCCAGGCCGGACAGCCGGGACGTCAGCGAGGCCAGCATCGAGCTGCCGGCCGGCGTCGGGTTGCCGCCGGCGTCGGCCAGCTCGGGCACGCGGCGGCCGCCGGTGAAGTGGCGGGCCCAGTACGAGACGTTCAAGTCCTCGATGCGCACGGTCTCGCCGGTGCGCGGCGAGTGGATGAACTTGCCGTCGCCCAGGTAGATGCCCACGTGCGAGAACGTGCGGCGCATGGTGTCGAAGAACACCAGGTCGCCCGGCTTCAGGTCCTTGCGGTCGACCTTGGCGAGCTCGGGCGCGTTGGCCTGCTCGTCAGCGCGGTGCGGCAGCACGCGGCCGAGGCTGTTCTCGAAGACGTAGCGGGTGAAGCCCGAGCAGTCGAAGCCGGTCTCGGCCGTGCGGCCGCCCAGCTTGTAGCGCACGCCCAGGAAGTTCATGGCCGAGTCGATCAGGTTCGAGGTGCCGTCGCGCACCGTCGAGATCAGCTGCGTGCCGTGGCTGGCCACCGACGTGGCGACCGAGTCGAGCAGGCCCTGGTCGTCGACCGGGCGCATCGCGGGTTGGCGAACCGATTGCGGGGCCGCCACGGCGCTGCCGACCGGCGCGAGCAGCGCGGTGGAGACGGCCAGGAGCCCAACGATTCGGGGGAGGTGGCGCGACGGCTTGGAAGCCGCGGCCCCTCGACGATTGATTTTTCGCACGCGCCGAGCATAACGGATGCCAGCTTCGGGGGTCAACTTGTAAGCGAGGAAAAACCCGAGCAAATACAAAGACTTGCAAGCGGTTACGTGCTGTCCTTGGCGGGCTCCGGAGCATGTTTCCGCCCGGTAAATCTGCAACTCGTCACAACGTGCCTAGAATTTCGTTCTACGTGCAACGACAATCGCCAGTCCGTTCCGCGGGGCGCTGGAAGCGTCCTGTCGAGCAGGAATCCCGATGCCGGAGACCCGATGAAGAGATCGAACGTGATTCCCGCCGCGCTGGCCCTGGCGGCCGCCCTCGGGCTCGCCGCGACGTCCGCCGAGGCGGCCCCGCGCAAGCATGCCCGCCAGGCCCACCCGAAGCCGATCCCGGTCAAGCCGGTCGTCGAGAATCCGGTCGCCGATCTCCCGTTCCCGAAGTTCGACCACGGCCCGCAGGTGGCCTCGGCGTGCACCACCGGCCTGGAGGGCGCGATGCTGCGCCTGAAGGAGCTCGAGAAGCGCAAGCCCGGCGCCGACTGGCTCAAGGGCTGGGAGGCGCTCTACAACTGGGAGGAGGACCAGAGCGGCGCGCTGATCTTCCTGCAGAACGTGCATCCGGACGCCGACGTGCGCGCCGAGTCCGCCAAGTGCGAGCAGCGCTGGAGCGACTTCCAGACCGCGCTGGGCATGAACGAGCTGGTCTACCAGGGCGCGCGCCAGACGCCGGCGGCGCTGAAGGATCCGGTCGACCGGCGCGCCGCCCAGCGCGCGCTGGAAGGCTTCGAGGACACCGGCGTCGGCCTGGCCAAGGACAGGCAGGCGCGTGCCAAGGCGATCGCCGACAAGCTGGCGGCGCTCGGCCAGCAGTTCAACCGCGACATCCGCGACGCCCGCACGAGCGTCGCGTTCACCGAGGCCGAGCTCAAGGGCGTGCCCGAGCCGGTCTGGAAGAGCCTGCCACGCGACGCCGACGGCAAGCTCGTGCTGCCCGTCGACGGCCCGGCCTACACCACGGTGATGCAGACGGCCGACGACGCCGGCGCGCGCGAGCGCCTGTGGCGCGCGAAGACCGACGAGGGCGGCCCGGACAACCTCAAGCTGCTGGCCCAGATCGAGCAGCTGCGGCTGGAGCAGGCCAGGTTGTTCGGCCTGGCCAGCTACGACGACTTCGTGCTGCGCCGTCGCATGGTCGAGTCCACCGCGCAGGCCACGAAGTTCCTCGACGACGTGCGCGCCGCCGCCGCCGATGCGGACCGGCGCGACGTCGCCGAGCTGCGCCAGGCCAAGGCGCGCCATCTCGGCCAGGCGCTCGACGCGACGAAGCTGCAGCGCTGGGACACGATGTACTACGCCGCGCGCCTCTCGCGCGAGCGCTTCGGCGTCGACGACGAGGCCCTGCGCCCGTACTTCCCGCCGCAGGAGAGCCTGCGCTTCGTGATGCGCGTGGCCGAGAAGATGTTCGGCATCCGCTACGACAAGATGGCCAACGCCAACGTCTGGGCGCCCGACGTCCAGGCCTGGTCGGTCACCGACGTCGCCAGCAACCAGAAGATCGCCACGCTGTTCGTCGACCCGTACCCGCGCGACGGCAAGTACAGCCGCGCCGCGGCCTGGAACTTCCGCAACGCGGCCACCAGCGTGCCGCGCCAGGCGCAGTCGGCGCTGGTCGTCAACTTCGACCGCCGCGGCCTGACGCTGCCCGAGCTCGAGACGCTGATGCACGAGTTCGGCCACACGCTGCGCAACAACCTCTCGGCCACGCGCTATGCCAGCGAGGCCGGCGAGAACGTGGCGCAGGACTTCGCCGAGGCGCCGTCGCAGATGCTGGAGGACTGGGTCTACGACAAGAAGGTGCTCAAGGTGTTCCAGGAGGTCTGCCCCGCCTGCAAGCCGGTGCCCGACGAGCTCGTCGACAAGGCGCGCGCCGTGCGCGACTTCGGCAAGGGCATGCAGGTCGCGCGCCAGCAGCTGTACGCCGCCTACGACCTCGCGCTGCACGGCCCGAACGCGCCCGACCCGATGGACACGTGGGAGAAGATGGAGGCCGCCACCTCGCTCGGCTACGTCCAGGGCACCACCTTTCCGACCGGCTTCGCCCACATCGCCAGCGGCTACGGCGCCGGCTACTACGGCTACCTCTGGAGCCAGGCGGTGGCCGCCGACCTGCGCACCGCGTTCGCCGTCGACAAGCTCGACCCCAAGGTCGGCGCGCGCCTGCGCAGCAGCGTGCTGGCCGAGGGCGCGCAGAAGCCGCCGCAGCAGGTGGTCAAGGACTTCCTGGGCCGCGACGGCGGCTCGCAGGCGTTCTTCGACTGGCTCAAGAAGTAGGCGCCGCGCGAACGACAAGGGCTGCCGCGGCAGCCCTCGCCTCGAGGCCGGGAGGCTCCTACAGCGCGTCGGACGCGAAGTCGGCCAGGCGCGACCGCTCGCCGCGCGCCAGCGTGATGTGCCCGCCGTGCGGCCAGCCCTTGAAGCGGTCGACCGCGTAGGTCAGGCCCGAGCTGCCCTCGGTGAGGTAGGGCGTGTCGATCTGCGCGAGGTTGCCCAGGCAGACGATCTTGGTGCCGGGGCCGGCGCGCGTGATCAGCGTCTTCATCTGCTTGGGCGTGAGGTTCTGCGCCTCGTCGATGATGACGAACTTGTTGAGGAAGGTGCGGCCGCGCATGAAGTTCAGGCTCTTGACCTTGATCTTCGAGCGCACCAGGTCCTGCGTGGCCGCGCGACCCCATTCGCCGGCGCCGCCGTCGCCCTTGGACAGCACCTCGAGGTTGTCGTCGAGCGCGCCCATCCACGGGCCCATCTTCTCCTCCTCGGTGCCGGGCAGGAAGCCGATGTCCTCGCCGACGGGCACCGTCACGCGGGTGACGATGATCTCGTTGTAGCGGCGGTCGTCCATCACCTGGGCCAGGCCGCAGGCCAGCGTCGCCAGCGTCTTGCCGGTGCCGGCGGTGCCGGTCAGCGTGATGAAGTCGACTTCCGGGTCCATCAGCAGGTTGAGCGCGAAGTTCTGCTCGCGGTTGCGCGCGGTGATGCCCCAGACGGCGTTCTTCGCGTGCGTGAAGTCGCGCAGCGTCTTGAGCACGGCCGACTTGCCGGTGATCTCCGTCACGCGTGCGTACAGCGGCGCGGCGCCGGGCGTCTCGAGGTAGACGAACTGGTTGATCAGCAGCGAGGGCACCAGCGGGCCGACGATACGGTAGAAGGTATGGCCGCCCTGGTTCCAGCTCTCCATCGTCTTGCCGTGCTTGTCCCAGAAGTCGGACGGCAGGGCGAGGACGCCGGTGTAGAGCAGGTCGGCGTCGTCGAGCGTCTTGTCGTTGAAGTAGTCTTCCGCGGGCAGGCCCAGCGCGCGCGCCTTGACGCGCATGTTGATGTCCTTGGACACCAGCACCACCTCGCGCGGCGCGTGCTGCTCGCGCAGCGCCTGCACGACGGCCAGGATCTGGTTGTCGGCCTTGCCCTGCGGCAGGCCGGACGGCGCCTTCGCGTCGAGGAACTGCGTCTGGAAGAACAGCTTGCCGGCGGCCTCGCGATGGCCCGTCTTGGACAGCGGGATGCCCGCGACCGGATCGAGCGAGCCCTCGGTGGCCAGGCCGTCGAGGTCGCGCGAGACCTGGCGCGCGTTGCGCGCGACCTCGGTCATGCCCTTCTTGTGGTTGTCGAGCTCCTCCAGCGTGATCATCGGGAGGTAGACGTCGTGCTCCTCGAAGCGGAACAGCGAGGTCGGGTCGTGCAGCAGCACGTTGGTGTCGAGCACGAACAGCTTGGGCGGGCCGTCCGCGCGGGCGCGCTTGCGGGCGCCGCCGGCGGCCGGCTTGGGCCTGGCCGCGGGGGGCGGCGCGATCGGGTAGGCGGCCGGCGCCTTCACCGGCAGGCCGGGCGACGAGGCCGGCGCGCGCGCCACCGGCGTCGCAGCAGGTCGGGGCGCGGCCTTGGCGACAGCCGTCTCCGCACGGTCATCGTGCAGATCCAGGAGTTTCTGCTTCGGTTCCGCGGCCTTCTGGCTGCGGCGGCTCGTCTTCGGAGCCGATTGCGATTCGTAGTCAGCAGCCGACAGAAGAGCTGCGCGAGTGGCGGGAGGCTTCGGAAGTGGCATGAGGGGGCGTACGAGTCGCGGTTGGGGAAAACAAAAAAGCCGCACAGGAACCTGGGCGGCTTTTGGCGGGAAGTGCGCGTTCGTGTTCCACGGGCATGCGACCCATTATGCACATTCCGGACGTCGTGTCTCGGCCTCGATTGTCTAGACAGGAAAGATGCGATTCCGGGGCTCCGGATCAGGCCGCGCAGGCCGCCTCGACGTCCGAGCGGCTGCGCGCGATGTGCGGCCCGAGCTCGCGGTGGCCGTCGGCGGTGACGAGGATGTCGTCCTCGATGCGGA
>DASQCX010000887.1:0-2606 GCA_035634455.1 Burkholderiaceae bacterium | reverse complement strand
CAATATGAAGCGGGTGGCGCTCGAATGCGGCGGCAAGTCGCCGCATGTCGTGATGGCCGACGCGGACCTCGACGCCGCGGCGGAGGCGATCGCCTGGGGCGTCTACTACAATCAGGGGGAGACCTGCCATGCCGGCTCGCGCGTGCTGGCCCATGGCTCGATCCGCGAGGCGCTGGTCAGGAAAATCGCCGAGGCGCAGAAGGCGCAAATTCCGCTCGGCCATCCGTTCGACGCCGGCGCGCAGCTTGGACCGCTGATCGAGGAGCGCCACATGCAGCGGGTGCTCGGATACATCGACCTCGGCGTCAAGGAAGGCGCGACGCTGCTGGTGGACGGCCGCGGCCACAAGGTCTCGGGCCACGAAAACGGCTTCTTCGCCGGCGGCACGCTGTTCGACCACGTGACGCCGCAGATGCGCATCTACAAGGAAGAGATCTTCGGCCCGGTGCTGGCCTGCGTGCGCGTCAACGACTTCACGACCGCCGTCGACCTCGTCAACGCGCACGAGTTCGGCAACGGCGTGGCCTGCTTCACCAGCGACGGCAACGTCGCCCGCGAGTTCGCGCGCCGCATCCAGGTGGGCATGGTCGGCATCAACGTGCCGATCCCGGTGCCCATGGCCTGGCACGGCTTCGGCGGCTGGAAGAAGAGCCTGTTCGGCGACATGCACGCCTACGGCGAGGAAGGCGTGCGCTTCTACACCAAGCAGAAGAGCGTGATGCAGCGCTGGCCGGCGTCGATCGGCAAGGGTGCCGAGTTCGCGATGCCGACGGCCAAGTAAGGCGTCGCGGCGGCCGCGGTGTTAGAAACGCGGCATGACGACGACTTCCGCCGCCCCGCCGCGCGTCCTGTTGATCACGGGCGCCAGCCGTGGCATCGGCGCGGCCTGCGCGCTGCGGGCCGCTGAGGCCGGCTGGGACGTCGGCGTCAACTTCCAGCGCGATGAGGCGGCGGCCGAACGCGTCGCCGCGCAGGTGCGCGAGCGCGGGCGGCGCGCGTGCACGCTGCGCGCGGACGTCGCGCGCGAAGGCGACATCGAGGCGATGTTCAGGCGGCTCGACGCCGAGCTCGGCCCGCCGGGCGGGCTCGTCAACAACGCGGGCATCGTCGACGTCGCGGCGCGGGTGGACGAGATGTCGGCCGCGCGCGTCGCCCGCATCTTCGCCGTCAACGTCGTCGGCGCCTTCGTGTGCGCGCGCGAGGCGGTGCGGCGCATGAGCACGCGCCACGGCGGGCGCGGCGGCGTGATCGTCAACCTGTCGTCGGCCGCGGCGCGCCTGGGCTCGCCGGGCATCTACGTCGACTACGCGGCCAGCAAGGCGGCGATCGACAACCTCACGCTGGGCCTGGCGCGCGAGGTGGCGGACGAGGGCATCCGCGTCAACGGCGTGCGCCCGGGCATCGTCGACACCGAGATCCACGCCGCCAGCGGGATGCTGGAACGCGCGCGATCCGCCGTAGCCCAGATCCCGCTCCAGCGCCTGGGCACGGCCGACGAGATCGCGCAGGCGGTCGTCTTCCTGCTGTCGGACGCGGCGGGTTATGTCACCGGTGCCACGCTGGACGTCACCGGCGGGCGCTGAACGGGCGTCCTGACCGGAACTTGCGTCGCGTTGGCAGCGTTTCGACGCAGGTCCGCGTGAGATGCGTCACGCGGCGGCCCGATTCACTAGTATCAGCCCCTAGCGGGCCATCGGTTTCATCCCTTACATAATCGCTCCGTCGTTGGGTGCTGAGGGACAAATCATGAAACTGATCCGCAACATGTCGGCCGCGCTGGCAGCGCTGGCCTTCGGGCTCGGTTCGACCGCGGCCGTCGCCGGTGTCCTCAACGTCAGCGTCAGCGCCGACGACAACGCGCAGCGCGAGGCCTACAAGGCGCTGGCGGCCGACTTCCACACGGCCAACCCCGACGTCGAGGTCCGCCTCACGGTGCAGGACGTGTCCACCTATCGCAAGACGCTGCCCGGCACGCTGGACTCCGACGCAGCGCCGGACGTCTTCAACTGGTTCGCTGGCGACCAGCTACGCGCGATGGCGCAGCGCGGCGAGCTCGACGACATCAGCGACCTGTGGAAGGCCAACACCTGGTGGAACACCTTCCCCAGCGCGGCCATCACGGTGGCCGGCAAGCAATACGCCCTGCCGTACCAGTACTACCCGTGGGGCCTGTTCACGCGCCGCGACGTGCTCGCCGCCGCCGGCATCCGCGAGCAGCCGCACGACCTGCCCGCGATCATCACGGCCTGCTCCAAGCTGCGCAAGGCCGGCTTCACGCCGATCGCGCTCGGCGCCAAGGACGGCCGCGAGCTGGCCGCGTGGTTCGACTTCATCGACATGCGGGCCAACGGCTACGAGTTCCACCAGCAGCTGCTCGACGGCAAGGTCTCCTACAACGACAGCAACGTGCGGCGCGCGTTCGCGATGTGGCGGCAGCTGCTCGATGCCAAGTGCTTCGACCCGAACGCGCTGGCCGTCGACCAGCACGGCGCCAAGGGCGAGTTCTACGGCGGCCACGCCGGCATGCTGCTGATGGGCACCATCGTCAGCGCGAGCTTCCCCGAGGTCGTGCGCCCGGTGATCGACTACCAGAAGTTCCCCACCAT
>DASQCX010000886.1:0-5831 GCA_035634455.1 Burkholderiaceae bacterium | reverse complement strand
GCGCGGTCTTCGGCATTCGCCGCGATGACGAGATTGGCCTGCAGCGAGGAACCCACCTGGCCGGTGGTGCGCACCGCCTCGATCGCCTTGTTGGCCGCCTCGCGCACGGCGCGCAGGCGCTCCCACTTCGCGACGAGGGCCGGGTCGCCCGCCTCGAGCGGCCAGAAGGTCTCGACGAAGATCGAGATCGACTGGCCCGGCGCGAACACCTGCCACGCCTCCTCGGCGGTGAAGCTGAGGAAGGGCGCCATCCAGCGCAGCATCGCGTGCGTGATGTGCCACAGCGCGGTCTGCGCGGAGCGGCGCGCGACGGATTTCGGCGCGGTGGTGTAGAGGCGGTCCTTCAGCACGTCCAGGTAGAACGCGCCGAGGTCTTCCGAGCAGTAGACCTGGAGTTTCGCGACCACGGGGTGGTACTCGTAGGCCTCGTAGTGGCCCAGGATCTCTTGCTGCAGCGCCGCCGCGCGCGCGAGCGCGTAGCGGTCGATCTCGACGAGGTCGGCCAGCGGCACGGCATCGGCTTCGTGGTCGAAGTCGCTCACATTGGCCAGCAGGAAGCGCAGCGTGTTGCGGATGCGGCGATAGGCATCGACCACGCGCGCGAGGATCTTGTCGTCGCCCGCGATGTCGCCCGAGTAGTCGCTGGCCGCGACCCACAGGCGGATGATCTCGGCGCCCAGCTTCTTGCCCGTCTCCTGCGGCTCGACACCGTTGCCGAGCGACTTGCTCATCTTGCGGCCCTGGCTGTCCACCGTGAAGCCGTGCGTCAGCAGGCCCTTGTACGGCGCGCGGCCGTACAGCGCGCAGGCGATCAGCAGCGACGAGTGGAACCAGCCGCGGTGCTGGTCGTGGCCTTCGAGGTAGAGGTCGGCCTCCGGGCCCTGCGAGTGGAAGCCCGGGTGCTCCGGCGTGCCGGCGTGGGTGCCGCGCAGCACGTGGAAGAAGGTGGAGCCGGAGTCGAACCACACCTCGAGGATGTCGGTGCTCTTGGTGTAGCTGGGCGCGTCGGCGGCGCCCAGCATCTCCTCGACCGTCACGCGGCTCCAGGCCTCGATGCCGCCCTGCTCGACGATGTCGGCGGCCTGGTCGAGGATCTCCATCGTGCGCGGATGCAGCTCGCCCGTGTCCTTGTGCAGGAAGAACGGGATCGGCACGCCCCAGCTGCGCTGGCGCGAGATGCACCAGTCGGGGCGGCCCGAGATCATGTCGCGCAGGCGCGCCTTGCCATTCTCGGGGTAGAAGCTGGTGTGATCGATGGCCTCCAGCGCGAGCTGGCGCAGCGTCGCCGGCGCCTTGTCCTTGGTGAAGACGCCGACGCCTTCGTCCATGCGCACGAACCACTGCGCCGCGGCGCGGTAGATCACCGGCGTCTTGTGGCGCCAGCAGTGCGGGTAGCTGTGCGTGATCTGCGAGGTGGCAAGCAGGCGGCCGGCGTCGCGCAGCGCGTCGACGATGGCCTGCTGCGCCTTCCAGATGAACTGGCCGCCGAACAGCGGCAGCTCCGGCGCGTACACGCCCGAGCCCTGCACGGGGTTGAGGATCTCGTCGATCTTCATGCCGTGGCTGACGCACGAGTTGAAGTCGTCGACGCCGTACGCGGGCGACGAGTGGACGATACCCGTGCCGTCGTCGGCGGTGGCGTAGTCGGCCAGGTAGATCGGCGCCAGGCGGTCGTAGCCCGCGTCGACTTCCGCGAACGGGTGGCGGAAGCGGATCTCGTCCAGCGACTGGCCCAGCGTCGTGGCGACCACCTTGCCGGTCAGGCCGTAGCGCTCCAGGCACTTGTCGACCAGCGCCGACGCCAGCAGCAGCAGGCCGCGCTCGGTGTCGACCAGGCTGTATTCCAGCTGCGGGTTGAG
This sequence comes from Burkholderiaceae bacterium, assembly GCA_035634455.1. Lineage (GTDB taxonomy): Bacteria > Pseudomonadota > Gammaproteobacteria > Burkholderiales > Burkholderiaceae_C > Scleromatobacter. Next base: position 3,972 of record DASQCX010000886.1, on the reverse strand, counting down.
GTTGAGCGCCTGGTTGGCGGGGATCGTCCAGGGCGTGGTCGTCCAGATGACGACGAAGGCGTCCTTGTCCAGCCTGGGCAGGCCGAACGCGGCGGCCAGCTTCGCCGGTTCGGCGCACTTGAAGCCGACGTCGATCGTGAAGCTCTTCTTGTCGGCGTACTCGATCTCGAACTCGGCCAGCGACGAGCCGCAGTCGAAGCACCAGTACACGGGCTTCAAGCCGCGGTAGACGAAGCCACGCTCGATCACGCGCTTGAACGCGCGCAGCTCGCCGGCCTCGTTGGCGAAGTCCATCGTGCGGTACGGGTGCTCCCAGTCGCCGATGACGCCCAGGCGTTTGAAGTCGGCCATCTGCTGGCCGATCTGCGCGGTGGCGTAGGCGCGGCTCTTGGCCTGCATGTCGTCGCGGCTGAGCTTGCGGCCGAACTCCTTCTCGATCGCGTTCTCGATCGGCAGGCCGTGGCAGTCCCAGCCCGGCGCGTACAGCGCGTCGTAACCCATCAGCTGGCGGGTCTTGACGATCATGTCCTTGAGCACCTTGTTGACGGCGTGCCCCATGTGGATCTGGCCATTGGCGTACGGCGGGCCGTCGTGCAGCACGAACAGCGGCTTGCCGACGCGGGCGGCGCGCAGGCGCTTGTACAGGCCTTCCTTCTCCCACTGCGCGACCCAGCCCGGCTCGCGCTTGGGCAGGTCGCCGCGCATCGGGAACGGGGTGTCGGGCAGGTTGAGCGTGGCGCGGTAGTCGGTCGTGGTCTTGTCGGTGTCGGCGGTCATGGCGGGAGGCGCGTCAGGCGGCGACGCGCGAAAAGCGGTGGCGTGGAAGCCGGGGCCGTCAGGGCGACGGCGAGGAGTGCCGGATGACCGCGTCGCTCTGAACGCCGGCGGTCATTGGTGGGCTCAGGCCGAGGCGAGCCCGCCAATAATTCGGTCGCGCGTGGCCTGGCGCCGCGTGGCGGCGTGCCAGCGGCAGGTGGCGAGACGGAGGCTGGAAGGCAGCGACATGGCGTCCATTCTACCGGCGCCGTGCCTGCCGCGCCGGCGCGGGCGCGGGCGCGGCCGCCGGCGCGGGGGCGCCCGCGCGCGCGACGCGGCGCGCGCGCGGGAGCGCCGGCACGGGCGCCGGGTGGTCGACCGGGGTCAGCGCCACGCTGGCCGGATCCAGGCACTGCCCGTCGGCCCAGCTCGCGACCATCTGCTCGCGCACCGTCAGCAGGTCCTTGCGCTGGGTGCGCAGCGTCGCGAGCATGTGGTCGATCTCGACCAGGCGGGTGTCCAGGCGCTGCAGCATCTCGTCGTGCATCTCGTCCTTGGGCCGCGCGCCGCGCGTGATCAGCCCGGCGCGCAGCGTGTCCAGCGTGAAGCCCAGCGCCTGCGCCAGCTGGATGTAACGCAGCCGCTCCACGGCGTCGGCCGAGTAGCTGCGATAGCCGTTGGCCGAGCGCTCGGCCGCGGGCAGCAGGCCGCTCTGCTCGTAGAAGCGGATCGCGGACGGCGCGAGACCGGTCGCGGCGGCAAGTTCGCCGATCTTCATGGGGGCTCCAGAAAGTGCTTGACCTTCAAGCTGACTTGAATCCTAGCATTGCTGCACTTTCCAGTCTTTCAAGGCCCCGCCACCATGAAATCGCCCCAGTCCCTGTCCCCGCCGCTGTCGACGCCGCTCTCGCTGCCCAACGGCGCCGTCGTCCCCAACCGCGTCGCCAAGGCGTCGATGGAGGAGAACATGGCCGACGCCGGCCAGGTGCCCGGCCCGGCCATCCGCGCGCTGTACGCGGCCTGGGCCGCGGGCGGCGCCGGGCTGATCCTGACCGGCAACGTGATGATCGACGGCCGCGCCATGACCGGCCCCGGCGGCATCGCGCTGGAGCGCGACACCCCGCGCGCGCCCTTCGCCGCCTGGGCGCGCGAGGCGCGGGCCCACGGCGCGCAGGTCTGGATGCAGATCAACCACCCGGGCCGCCAGGTGTTCGCGGCGATGAAGGGCGAGGCCTGGGCGCCGTCGGCGGTGGCGCTGGACCTGGGCAAGCACAGCGGGCTGTTCGCCGCGCCGCGCGAGATGACCGAGGCCGAGATCGCCGAGGTCGTCACCCGCTTCGCCGACACCGCCAAGGCCGCCGAGGAGTCCGGCTTCACCGGCGTGCAGATCCACGCCGCGCACGGCTACCTGATCTCGCAGTTCCTGTCGCCGCTGGCCAACCGCCGCACCGACCGCTGGGGCGGCTCGCTGGCCAACCGCGCGCGCCTGCTGCTGGAAGTGGTCAAGGCGGTGCGGGCGCGGGTGTCGCCCGGCTTCTGCGTGGCGGTCAAGCTGAACTCGGCCGACTTCCAGCGCGGCGGCTTCTCCGAGGACGACGCGCGCCAGGTGCTGCTGTGGCTCAACGAGCTGCCGGTCGACCTGGTGGAGCTGTCCGGCGGCAGCTACGAGGCCCCCGCGATGCAGGGCCGCAGCGCCGACGGCCGCACGCTGGCGCGCGAGGCCTACTTCCTGGAGTTCGCCAGGGATCTGGCGGCCGTCGCGAGGATGCCCGTCATGACCACCGGCGGCATCCGCCGGCGTGCGGTCGCCGAGCAGGTGCTGGCCAGCGGCGTCGCGATGGTGGGCGTGGCCACCGCGCTGGCGCTGCGACCGGAGCTGCCGAACGCCTGGTTCGCGGGCAAGGAGCTCGATGTCACGCCCGTGCCCGTCACCTGGAAGGACAAGGGCATGGCGGGCCTCGCGAACATGGCGCTCGTCAAGCGCCGGCTGCGCGCCGTCGCGGCCGGGCAGGGCGCGCCGCGCGCGTACTCGCCGCTGTTCACGCTGATCGCCGACCAGATGCGCACCAAGGGCCTGGTCAAGCGTTACCGCCAGTGGGCGGGTCGCTGATCGGAGCGGGTCAGATCTCGAAGTAGTCGCGGGCGTCGATGACGTCCGCCGCGATGCCGGCCTGCAGCGCGTCGAGCGAGTCGTACTTGCGCTCCTCGTGCAGCCACTTCATGAGCTCCACGTTGATCAGCTTGCCGTAGGCCGACTCCCGCCCCAGCGGATCGGGCCACGACAGGCAGTGCGTCTCCAGCAGCACGCGGCCGGCCTTCTCGATCGTGGGCCGCACGCCCAGGCTGGACACGGCCGGCAGCGGATAGGGCGTGAGCCCGTGCACGCGCGAGATGAAGATGCCCGAGGCCGCGGGGCGCGCCTCCGGCATGCGCAGGTTCAGCGTGCGGAAGCCGTCGCCGGCGCCGCTGCGCGTGGCGCCCAGCTCGCGCCCCAGCTTGAGGCCGTGGGCGACGCGGCCCGTGACCGAGTACGGCCGGCCCAGCAGCGAGGCCGCCTTGACCATGTCGCCGAGCGCCAGCGCCTCGCGCACCGCGGAGCTGGACACGCGCAGCCCGTGCACCTCGTAGCTGAGCATGCGCGCGACGTCGAAGCCCAGGCGGCTGCCGGCCTCGTCGAGCATCGCGTAGTCGCCGGCGCGCTTGGCGCCGAAGCGGAAGTCGTCGCCCACCAGCACGTAGCGCACGCCCAGGCCCTTGACCAGCACCTGCGTGATGAAGTCCTCGGGCGGCAGCGAGGCGAGGTGCTCGTCGAAGCGCAGCAGGATCACGTGGTCGATGCCGCAGCGCTCGAGTTCGGCGGCCTGGTCGCGCAGCGTGGCGATGCGCGCGGGCGCGAGCTCGGGCTTGCCGGCGCGGCGGGCGAAGAAGTCGCGCGGGTGCGGTTCGAAGGTGAGCACGCAGGCCGGCACGCCGCGGTGCTGCGCCTCGTTGCGCAGCAGCGCCAGCATCGCCTGGTGGCCGCGGTGCACGCCGTCGAAGTTGCCGATCGTCAGCGCCGTCCCGCGCCGGGCGAGTTCCCGGGTGACGTGAGAGGAAAGGCCTCGATGGAGCTGCATGCGTGAATTATCGGCTGCGCGGACGCGTTCGCGCGCCAGTCTCAGACGGTCATCGGCGGCAGGTAGCGGTCCACCAGGGAACCGAGGGCCTCGCGGGTGA
>DASQCX010000885.1:0-5182 GCA_035634455.1 Burkholderiaceae bacterium | reverse complement strand
GCACGACGCGCACCACGCGGCGATGGAATGCCTGGGCGAGATGATCTGGCAGTCGCAGCGCAGCGGCCTGCCGCCGGACGGTCACCAGTACCTCGACTGCGTGCGGCGCAAGGCCACCCGCGACTGATCCGGCCCCGAGGGACCGCCGCCGAAAGCGGCCAGTAAGGCGAACCGGCGCATGCTCGCCCGCTCGCGGTGCGCGCCGGGCCAGGCCCGGTTCGCGCCTTCGCAGGCAGATTCTTTCGCGCGCTTGTCGATTCCGGCCCGGCCCGTTCGTCGAACCAGACGTTCGAGGCCCGCATCCGGGATTCGGCCGTCGTCGTCTTCACCGGGGCATCGCGCCGGTGCTAACGTCGCCGGCTGATTGCCGGGCGGCGCGCCCGTCCGTTTGTTCACAGATTCGAAAGACGCGCAGGCAATATTTGCTTAGGCAACCATTCCGTGGGGGATTGGCATATGAGCGGGAAAACCCGACTACCATGCCCCGCTGACCGCCGCGCCCCTACCCACGGGCAGCGGCGCGCCTGAATACCGAGGAGCAGGAATGATCAACAACATCCTCCGACGTCCGCCCTGGCGCACCACCGCCATCAGCGTCGCCGTCGGCCTGGCCCTGTCGGCGTGCGCCGTCGGCCCCGACTTCCACGCGCCGGACGCGCCCAAGGTGGCCGACGCCAGCCACGCGTACACGCCGGCGCCGCTGCCGGCGATGGCGGCCAGCAACCCGAGTCCCGCGTACGTGCCGCAGCGCTTCGTCGACGGCCAGGACATCTCGGCCGCCTGGTGGGAGGCGTTCCAGTCGCCGGCGCTCAACGCGCTCGTGCAGTCGGCGCTCGCGCACAGCCCGACGGTTGCCGCGGCCCAGGCCACGCTGCGCCAGGCCGAGGAGAACTACCGGGCCGACTACGGTTCCAAGGTCTTCCCGTCCGTCACCGGCCAGCTGAGCGCGGCGCGCCAGCGCCAGGCGCTCGCGCAGTCGCCGCAGGTGCCGGCCGGCTACACGTCCAACCTGTTCCAGGCCGGGCTCGACCTGTCGTACACGCTGGACATCGTCGGCGGCAACCGGCGCGAACTCGAAGGCGTGCGCGCGGCGATCGACTACCAGCGCTTCCAGGTCGAGGCGACGTGGCTGAGCCTGACCTCCAGCGTCGTGGCCACCGCCATCCAGGAGGCCTCGCTGCAGGCGCAGATCAAGGCGACGCAGGAAGTCATCGACAACGAGACGGCCTCGCTCAAGGTGATCTCCAGGCAGGTCGAGCTCGGCGCGCTCGCCCGCTCGGCCGCGCTGCAGCAGCAGACGCTGGTCGCGCAGTCGCAGGCGGAGCTGCCGGCGCTGGAGAAGTCTCTCGCGCAGACCCGCCACCAGCTCGCCGTGCTGGCCGGCCGCCTGCCGGGCGACGCCGGCCTGCCAAGCTTCGACATCGACACGCTCGCGCTGCCGCGCGAGCTGCCGCTGAGCGTGCCGTCCGCGCTGGTGCGCCAGCGCCCGGACGTGCGCTCCGCCGAGGCACAGTTGCACGAGGCCAGCGCGCAGATCGGCGTGGCCACGGCCAACCTCTATCCGCAGATCACGCTGAGCGCGGGCGTCGACCGCCAGAGCCTGAAGCTGGACAAGCTGTTCGACACCGGCACCACCGGCTGGTCGCTGGCGGCCGGCCTGGTGCAGCCGATCTTCAACGGCGGCGCGCTGCAGGCCAAGAAGCGCGCGGCGGTGGCCGCCTACGACGCCGCGCAGGCGCAGTACCAGGCCACGGTGCTCAACGCGTTCCTCAACGTGGCCAACACGCTGCGCGCGATCGACACCGACGCCGAGGCCGTGCAGGCCAACGCCGACGCCGAGCGCCTGGCCACCGAATCGCTGGACCTCGTGCAGCGGCAGTACCAGCTGGGCGCGGTCAGCTACCTCGCCTCGCTGGACGCGCAGCGCACGGCCCTGTCCACGCGCGTCGCGCTGGTGCAGGCGCGCGCGGCCCGCTTCACCGACACCGCCGCGCTGTTCCAGGCGCTGGGCGGCGGCTGGTGGAACGCGCCGGACGCGGTGGCCTCCGCGGCGGGCGCGTCGGCCGCGGCGCACTGACACGACGCAGACATCCTGCGTCCGCCGACGCGAAACGAGCCGGCGGACGCGACGAACATCGAACACGAAATCTGGAGTGAGAACATGACGAAGCGGATGCTCATCATGATTGGCGGGATTGTGGTGCTGGTGCTGATCCTGGCCGGCGGCTTCGCGCTGCACATCAAGAAGCTGATCGCCAGCTCGCCGAAGCCGACGCCGCAGACGGTCACGGCCACCAAGGTCGCATCGCAGGACTGGCAGCCCACGCTGGCCGCCGTCGGCAGCGTGGTCGCGGTGCGCGGCGTGGACGTCACCACCGAGATCGCGGGCCTGGTGCGCGCGATCAACTTCAAGTCGGGCCAGGACGTGAAGAAGGGCGAGGTGCTCGTCGAGCTCAACGCCGATTCCGACAAGGCGCAACTGGCCTCGCTCGAGGCCGCGGCCGAGCTCTCGGCCAGCGTGCTCAAGCGCGACAAGGCGCAGTTCGAAGCGCAGGCCATCGCGCAGGCGCAGGTCGACTCCGACGCCGCCGACTTGAAGAGCAAGCGCGCGCTGGCCGACCAGCAGCGCGCCATCATCGACAAGAAGACGATCCGCGCGCCGTTCGCCGGCCGCCTGGGCATCACCACCGTCAACCCGGGCCAGTACCTGAACCCGGGCGACAAGATCGTGACGCTGCAGACCATCGACCCGGTCTACGTCGACTTCAACCTGCCGCAGAAGTCGGTGGGCCAGCTGCAGGTGGGCCAGGTGGTCAACGTCACCAGCGACGGCTTCGCCGGCACCGTCTTCCCCGGCAAGATCAACGCGATCAACCCGAAGGTCGACACGGCCACGCGCAACGTGGTCGTCGAGGCGACGCTGCCCAACCCGAAGCGCCAGCTGCTGCCCGGCATGTTCGCCAACGCGGCGGTCGACGTCGGCGACAAGAAGCACTACCTGACGCTGCCGCAGACCGCGGTCACGTACAACCCGTACGGCTCCACCGTGTTCGTCGTGATGACGGCCGACGAGGCCGCCGCCGTGGCGCGCGCCAACGCCGCGGCCAGCGGCGGCTCCGCGCCGGCGCCGGCCCAGGCCGCGTCGGGCTCGGGCCTGGTCGTGCAGCAGGCCTTCGTCACCACCGGCGAGACGCGCGGCGACCAGGTCGCCATCCTCAAGGGCCTGAAGGAAGGCCAGCAGGTCGTGACCACCGGCCAGGTCAAGCTCAAGAACGGCACGTCGGTCGTGATCGACAACTCGGTCCTGCCCGCGAACTCGCCGAATCCCACCCCGCAGGAACATTGAGGCGAACGCCATGAAGTTCACCGACCTCTTCATCCGACGGCCCGTGCTGGCCGGCGTGATCAGCCTGCTGATCGTCGTGCTGGGCATGCGCTCGCTGTTCAGCCTGCCGGTCAACCAGTATCCGAAGACCCAGAACTCCGTCGTCACGATCTCGACCACCTACTACGGCGCCGACGCCGCGACGGTGGCCGGCTTCATCACGCAGCCGCTCGAGGGCGCGATCGCGCAGGCGCAGGGCATCGACTACCTGTCGTCGTCGAGCTCCGCCGGCGTCTCGACGATCACCGCCACGCTGCGCCTGAACTACGACGCCAACCGGGCGATGACCGAGATCAACACGCAAGTGAACTCGGTCAAGAACCAGCTGCCCTCGCAGGCGCAGGCGCCGGTGCTGACGGTCGCGACCGGCCAGACGACCGACGCGATGTACATGGGCTTCTACAGCAAGGACCTGCCCACCAACAACGTCACCGACTTCCTGGTGCGCGTGGTCAAGCCCAAGCTGGACTCCATCACCGGCGTGCAGACCGCCGAGCTGCTCGGCGCGCGCCAGTTCGCGCTGCGGGCCTGGCTGGACGCCGACAAGATGGCCGCCCACGGGCTGTCGGCCGCCGACGTCTCGCAGGCGCTGACCACCAACAACTACCTGGCGGCGCTCGGCTCGACCAAGGGCCAGATGGTCACCGTGCCGCTGACCGCGGGCACCGACCTGCACACGCTCGACGAATTCAAGCAGCTCATCGTCAAGCAGAGCGGCGACTCCATCGTGCGGCTGGAGGACGTCGCCAACGTCACGCTCGGCTCCGAGAACTACGACTTCAACGTCGCGTTCGGCGGCGTGCGCTCGGTGTTCATCGGCATCAAGGTGGCGCCCGAGGCCAACATCCTCGACGTGGCCAAGCGCGTGCGAGAGGCCTTCCCCGAACTGCGCGACCAGCTGCCCACCGGCGTGACGGGCGAGATCGTCTACGACTCCACCGACTTCATCAACACCTCCATCAAGGAAGTGGTCAAGACGCTGGTCGAGGCGCTGCTGATCGTCACGGTCGTGATCTACCTGTTCCTCGGCACCTTCCGCGCCGTCGCGGTGCCGGTGATCGCGATGCCGCTGTCGCTCATCGGCACGTTCTTCGTCATGCTGATGCTGGGGTACTCGATCAACCTGCTGACGCTGCTGGCGCTCGTGCTCGCGATCGGCCTGGTGGTGGACGACGCCATCATCGTGGTCGAGAACGTCGACCGCCACATGAAGGAGGAGCACAAGACGCCGATGCAGGCCGCGCTGATCGCGGCGCGCGAACTGGGCGGCCCGATCCTCGCGATGACCGTCGTGCTGATCGCCGTCTACATCCCGATCGGCTTCCAGGGCGGCCTGACCGGCGCGCTGTTCACCGAGTTCGCGTTCACTCTGGCCGGCTCGGTCGCCGTGTCGGGCGTGGTCGCGCTGACGCTGTCGCCGATGATGTGCTCGCGCATCTTCACGCCCGAGCAGGACAACGGCAAGTTCGTGCAGCAGATCGACCACGTCTTCGAGAAGGTGCGCTCCACCTACAGCCGCTGGCTGCGCAGCCTGCTGGCCACCTACCCGGTGCTGATCACGATGGGCGTGATCCTGCTGGGGCTGCTGGTGGTGCTGTTCATGATGTCGCAGTCCGAGCTCGCGCCCGAGGAGGACCAGGGCATCGTGTTCGCGCTGCTCAAGGGGCCGAAATACGCCAATATCGATTATCTCGATTTCTATGGCGAGAAGCTCGACAAAGCGTTCCAGAAATTCCCCGAGACCGATCTGCGCTTCGCGCTGAACGGCATCAACGGCCCGCAGAACGGCATCGCCGG
>DASQCX010000884.1:0-8690 GCA_035634455.1 Burkholderiaceae bacterium | reverse complement strand
AAGCTGTAGGTCAGTGAGGCCGCGCTGTATCGCTATTTCGCCAGCAAGGCGCAGATGTTCGAGTGCCTGATCGAGTTCATCGAGCAGAGCGTGTTCTCGGTCATCAATCAGGTCACCGAGCGCGAGGCCGACCCGGCCCAGCGCGCCCGCCGCATCGTCTTCATGCTGCTGCAGTTCGGCGAGAAGAACCCCGGCATGGCCCGCGTGATGGTGGGCGACGCGCTGGTGTTCGAGAACGAGCGCCTGTCCGCCCGCATGAACCAGTTCTTCGACAAGATCGAGTCGCAGCTGCGCCAGACGCTGCGCACCGCCGCCGAGAACGCCGGTTCGCAGACGCCCACCGTCGACGCCAACGGCCGCGCCTCCGCGCTGACCGCCCTGGCCGTCGGCCGCCTGCAGCGCTATACCCGCTCGGGTTTCAAGCGCAGTCCGACCGAGCAGATCGAGATGGCGCTGGGTCTGCTGACCTGAGCGCCTGCCGGGTCAAGCTTCCCCGATCGCCTCGCGCGTCGCCCGTGCGGCCTCCTGCAGCCACGCGCTGAAGCTCTCCAGCTCGGGGCGCGGGCGCGCGCTCGGCAGCGCGATCTGCCAGTAGGCCCACGGAGAGGCCAGGCGGCCGTCGCGGCCGAACGGCTCGATCAGGTCGCCGCGTTCGAGCGCGTCGTGGATCAGCGCCAGGCGTGCGAGCGCGACGCCCTGGCCGGCCAGCGCCGTCTGCACCTGCTGGTGCGTGAAGTTGACGCTGATCCAGCGCCGCGGCTCCAGCTGAGCCAGGTTGCGCTGCTGCAGCCAGAACGGCCAGCCCAGCACGTCGCTGCTGGGGCGATCGTCGTCCATCTCGATCAGCGTGCAGTTCACGAGGTCCTCCGGCGTGCGCAGCGGCGGCGCGACGCCGCGCGCGATCGCGTCGGCCAGGCTGGCGCCGATCACCGGCGTGCAGACCTCGCCGAACATGCGGATCGCGCCGGGCGGGGCGTCCTCCGGGCGGCACTGGCGCAGCACCAGGTCGTGGTCGGGGTCGTCGAGCTCGACGAGCCGGTCGACGGCCGAGATACGGATGTCGATCGCCGGCTGGCCCTTCTCGAAGGTGGGCAGGCGCGGCAGCAGCCACAGCGACGCGAACGACGGGAAGGTCGACAGGCTCACCTGCGCGCGGCCGCGCAGCTGGCGGATCTGGCGCACGGCGCTGTCGATGCGGCCGAGCGCCGGCGTGATCGCGCGCAGCAGCAGCTGGCCGGCCTGCGTCAGCTCGACGCGGCGCGTGCCGCGCGTGAACAGCGGTGCGCCGAGCTCGTCCTCCAGGCTCTTGATCTGGCGGCTGACGGCCGACTGCGTGACGTGCAGCTCCTGCGCCGCGGCGCCGAAGCCGGCGCGCCGCGCGACCGCCTCGAAGCTGCGCAGGTGGTCGAGGACCAGCGGGCGCTGGCGGCCGATGTTCATGCGCGCGTCGCCTTCTTCGCGGCAGGCTTGCGGGCCGGGGCCTTTTTCGCGACGACCTTCTTGCCGGCGACCTTGCCTGCCGGCGTCTTCGCCGCGGCCGCTTTCGCCGGCACGGACTTCTTCGCAGTCGCCTTCGGCGCGGCCGCCTTCTTCACGGCGGCGGTCTTCAGGGGAGACTTCGCGGCCGGCTTCTTCTTCGCCGGCGCCTTCGCCCGCGCCGCCACCGCCGCGGCCAGCGCGCGGCGCGCCCACGGCGTCATCTCGGCGGGCGACTCCATCGCTTCCTCGGGCGCCGTGTAGTAGCCGAGGCCGTGCCGCTCGCCGGTCTTGGTCTCGTAGGTGAACGGCACGCAGCCCGCGCGTTCGAGCAGCGGGCGGCTGCTGTCGTCGACCTTGAGGTACAGCGTATCGTGGATGATCAGCGCCATGCACAGGCCGTCGATGTAGAGCGCGTGGCCGCCGAACATGCGGCGCGACGACGTACGCCCCAGCGGGCCCAGCAGCTCCAGGCAGTGGCTGACGAATCCAAAATCGTTCATTGAAGGCCTTCGCGCGCCGCATGCCGCGGGCATTGCTCTCGTCCGCAGTTTAAGGGGCGGATTTGCAGGAAGCTGAAGGCCCCCCCACAATCCGGAGCATGACCACGCCGCCCTGGAAGTTCTCGCTCGAGCCCGCCCGCGACAAGCCCACCTTGCGCCGCCAGCTGAAGGCCGAGCGGCTCGCGATGCCCGATCGCCACCAGCGCTCGGTGCACATGCAGGAGGTGCTGCGCGTGTGGCTGGTCACGCGGCCCGAGACGTCCATCGGCGCGTACTGGCCCATCAAGGGCGAGTTCGACGCGATGCCCGCGCTGTTCCGCTGGACCGAGGGCGAGCCCTATCGCCTGATCGGCCTGCCCGTGATCGACCGCGAGACCAAGCAGCTCGACTTCCACGTCTGGTACCCCGGCTGCCCGATGGAGGACGACGCCTACGGCATCCCCAAGCCCAAGGGCACGGACAAGTTCGAGCCCGAGCTGCTGCTGGTGCCCTGCGTGGGCTTCGGCGACAACGGCGTGCGGCTGGGCTACGGCGGCGGCTTCTACGACCGCACGCTGGCGGCGCTGAAGCCGCGGCCCTACACGGTCGGCATCGGGTACCGCCATGGGTATGTGCCGTGGCTGGAGTCCGAGCCGCACGACGTGCCGCTGGACGCGATGCTCACCGAGGACGGCGTGTTCTGGGAGCGCGACCGCGACTGAGCGCGGCGGCGCTCCCGATCCGCCGGGCGATCGCAGCGCGCCCGTGGCCGGTCCCGCGGCGCATTCGAGTGCCGGAAGCGGGCGCGCGCGACGTCTGTCAACGTTCGACGCACCTTGTCACCATGCACACGTAACGGGGTGTCTCGGGCGTCGTCGTTTTCCCGAATCACCGTGAATTCCGCCACGTCCGGCAGGTAAGCTTGCGGCTCTTCGAGGAATGGGACTCCGGCCCGTGCAGCACGACCGCACGGGCGGGAAGATTCGAGACAGCAGGAACTCCGTCATGGCCAACACGATCGATCTCAAGGTACCCGGAACGCGCGCTCGCGTTCCCGTCCGGACGACCGGTCAATGGCGCAGCCGCTTCCTGGGCCTGGCCGGCGCGCCCGAGCTCAAGAAGACGCGCGGCGTGTGGGTCAAGCGCTGCCGCTCCATCAACACCTTCGGCTTCGCGCAGGCGATCGACGTCGTCTTCCTGAGCGCCGACGGCGTGGTCACCAAGGTCGTGGCCGGCCTCAAGCCGTGGCGCATGTCGAGCTGCCCCGATGCGCACACCGTGCTGGAACTGCGCGCCGGCCTCGCCAGCCGCATGAACATCGCTCCGGGCACGGAGCTGGGCCTGCTGGGCTGAGGCCGCGCAGGGCCTGCTACCGGACGGCGACGCGCAGCACCGCGTCGCCGTTCTGCTTTCCGGGCTCGGAAGACGCCTCGTCAGCCCGCGAGCAGCGCGGCGCCCAGCGCCTCCGCCACCTCGATGCCGTCGACGCCGGCCGACATGATGCCGCCGGCATAGCCCGCGCCTTCGCCGGCCGGGTACAGGCCGCGCACGTTCAGGCTCTGGTAGTCCTTGCCGCGCGGGATGCGCAGCGGCGACGACGTGCGCGTCTCGACGCCGGTGAGCACCGCGTCGGGCAGCGAGAAGCCCTTGATCTGGCGCTCGAACGCCGGCAGCGCCTCGCGGATCGCGTCGAGCGCGTAGTCGGGCAGGCTGCCGCGGCCCTGTTCCTGCAGGTCGGTCAGGAGCACGCCCGGCTTGTACGATGGCTGCACCTCGCCGAAGGCGGTGGAGCGCTGGCGCTTGACGAAGTCACCCACCAGCGCGCCGGGTGCCACGTAGCCGCCGCCGCCGAGCTCGTAGGCGCGCGATTCCCAGAAGCGCTGGAACGCGATGCCGTCCAGCGGGTTCACCGGGCCCGACGACCTGCCGTCCTGGCGGTAGTCCTGCGGAGCTATGCCGACGACGATGCCCGCGTTGGCGTTGCGCTCGTTGCGCGAGTACTGGCTCATGCCGTTGGTGACGACGCGCCGGTCTTCGGACGTCGCCGCCACCACCGTGCCGCCGGGGCACATGCAGAAGCTGTAGACCGCGCGGCCGTTGCTCGCGTGGTGCACCAGCTTGTAGTCGGCGGCGCCCAGGATCTCGTTGCCGGCGTTGGGGCCGAAGCGGGCGCGGTCGATCAGGCTCTGCGGGTGCTCGATGCGGTAGCCGATCGAGAACGGCTTGGCCTCCATGCGCACGCCGCGTTCGTGCAGCATCGCGAAGGTGTCGCGCGCGCTGTGGCCCAGCGCCAGCACGACATGGTCGCTGCGCAGTTCCTCGCCGGAGGCCAGGCGCAGTCCGCGGATCGCCTTCGCGTCGCCCCGGTCTTCGAGCAGCAGGTCGGTGACGCGCTGCTCGAAGCGGATCTCGCCGCCGAGCGCGACGATGTCGGCGCGGATCTTCTCCACCATGCTGACCAGGCGGAAGGTGCCGATGTGCGGCTTGGCGACGAACAGGATCTCCTCGGGCGCGCCCGCCTTCACGAATTCGGCGAGCACCTTGCGCGTGAGATGGCGCGGGTCGCTGATCTGGCTCCACAGCTTGCCGTCGGAGAACGTGCCGGCGCCGCCCTCGCCGAACTGCACGTTCGACTCGGGATCGAGCTTGCCCTGGCGCCACAGCCCCCAGGTGTCCTTCGTGCGTTCGCGCACGGGCTTGCCGCGCTCCAGCACGATGGGGCGCAGGCCCATCTGCGCCAGGATCAGCGCCGCGAAGATGCCGCACGGCCCGAAGCCGACGACGACGGGCCGCTGGCGCGCACCGCTCGCGCCCTCGAAGAAGCCCTCGGCCGCGCGGCCGACGAAGCGGTAGTTGGTGTCGGGCGCGACGCGCACGTGCGGGTCGCCCGCGAAGCGCGCGAGCACGGCCGACTCATCGACGGCGAGCTGGCAGTCGATGGTGTAGATCAGCACGATGGCCGTCTTCTTGCGCGCGTCGTAGCTGCGCTTGAAGACGTCGAACGACGTCAGCTCGGCATCACGGATGCCCAGGTGCGCCACGATCGCGGGACGCAGCTCGTCCTCGCGATGGTTCAGCGGCAGGCGCAGTTCGGTGATTCGAAGCATGGTGCGACTCCTCGGCGGGTGACCGGGAACGGAGCCGCCACGCCAGGCGTCGCGGCAGAACGAACAAAGGAGCCCGCAGGCTCCTGGTCACGCACCGGGGTGCGAAGTCGGCAAAGGCGTCCGGCCGAAGACACGGACGCGAGTGATCCGGCCGGCCACGGCGGGCCGGCGCCGATTCAGCCCTGGCGGACTGAATCGGGTTCAGCCCTTCGGGCTGGCCCCGGTCAACCCTGGCGAGCGCGCTTGCCCGGGTTCTTCTTGCTGCGGGTGTGGGCGCCGCGCTCGAGGCTGCGCTTCTGGCCCTTGCCGGTGGTGGCGGTGACGCCGATCGGCAGCGCCGGACGCGGGGTGGCCTTGCGGTCGGCTTCGGTAACGATCTTGTTGCCCATGATTGGATCCGGTCTTGTAAAGCTGTAAGGGGTCGAACCTGGCATTCTCCCACAAAAGCGGCGCCTTGGCACCTCCCCGGCTGGACGCACGTGCCAAATGGTGCCGGACGGGGCGTCGGCCGGCGTCGAAGTCGGACTGCACTGACGAGCAGTGGCCGGCCGCGGCCTGTAAAGTTCGATTACGTTGGCATCGTCAACGAGGCGGTCGCGCAGGCCGTTTTAGTTGCAAGCTCGGGTTCAGCATCCCGCGACCGGGCGGACCAGAAGGAATACCCATCATGAAGAAGCTCCACCTCGCCGCTGCCGCCTTCGTGGCGCTCGCCGCCGGCGCCGCCCAGGCCCAGGTCAGCGTCGGCGCCAGCGTCAACATCAACGTGCCGGGCGTCTACGGCCGCGTCGACATCGGCGCCCCCGCGCCGGGCGTCGCCTTCGTGGCGCCGCCGGTGGTGTACGCGCAGCCTGTCGTGATCGCCCCGGCGCCCGTCGCCGTGCAGCGCAGCCCGATCTACCTGTATGTGCCGGACTGGCAGCAGCGCGACTGGCGCCACCACTGCGCCGCCTACGGCGCGTGCGGCCAGCCGGTGTACTTCGTGCGCGAGAACTGGGTGCGCGACCGCTACGTGCACGCCCACCCGAACGACCATCGCTACGACCACTGGGACGGCGAACATGACAACGGCCGCCATGGCCATGGTCGCGGCCACGACCGCGACGACCGCGACGACGGCGACCGCGATCACGACAACGGTCGCGGCCATGGCCACGGCCACGATCGCTGATCCACACCGGGTCTGACGTGAAGACGGCGCCTCCAGGGGCGCCGTTCCCGTTTCTGGCGCGCCGTCAGCGCGTCGTGGAAGGCGCGGCGCGCAGGCGCGCGGCGTCGGTGGACCGCTCCGTCACGCTCAGGGTGTCGCCGCCGCTGCCCCCGCCGCCGCCACCGCCGCGGTGGAACAGCCGATCGAGCAGCGACGGGCGCCGCGCCAGCGCGGTCGCCGGGCGGCGCAGCGCCTGCACGGCCTCCCAGGTGGCGGGCCTGCTCCAGCCGGCCGCGGCCAGCTGCATGTCCCACAGTCCGACGCCGCCGCCGAGGGCGCGCAGCTCGCGCAGGTGGTCGACCACGTTGGGGCCGATGCCGCCCGAGCCCCAGGCGTCGATCCAGGTGGGCATGCCCATCACGATCTGTTCGCGTCGGTAGCCGGCCTTCACGCCCCAGTCGAGCTGCCAGCTGTAGCGGAACAGCGTGGCGCCGTTCTCGCACACCGGACGGCCCTCGGGCGTGAAGGTGGCGTTGCTGCCTTCGTAGAGGTCGGCGTAGCCCATGCTGTGGATGGTGGCGACGTCGCCCACCCAGTCGCTCCACCAGCGCATGTTGGGCGCGTTGTCGCAGGGGCTGTGGAAGCTGTCGACCGTGAGCAGCTTGCCCTTGGCCTTGAGCGCGGCGGACAGCTGGTGCACGAAGCCGGCGTAGGCGGCGCGGTCGGCGCCGTGGTCGCCTTCGCCCTCGAGGTCGAGGTCGACGCCGTCGAGTTCCCACTTGTCGACCGCGGCGACGAGCGCGGCGGCGAATTCCTCGGGGTGCTCGGCGAACGCGCGCCGGGCCCAGGGCCAGTCCCAGCGGTTGATCACCTGGGAGTTGTTGTAGACGGTCAGCAGCGGCTGCACGCCGTGGGCGCGCGCCCACTGCGTCACCTGCTTGACGCTGGCGGCGGTCACCGGCTTGCCGGTGGCGTCCACCGGCGCCAGCACGACGCCGCGGCCGTCGTTGCTCGGATTCCAGAACTGCAGGCCCAGGCGCGTCATGGCCTGGCCGATCGCGGGCGTCGCCGTGAGCGCCTTCATCGAGGCGTCGATGCCGTAGGCCGGCACCCAGCCCATCACCTGCGGGCCGGCGGGCGCGCCGGGCTGGGCGTTCGCGGTGGTCGCGGCCAGGCCGGCGGCGAGCACCGGCAAGATTTGCCGGAAGGCGGAGACGGAGAGCGACGTTCCCATGGACTTTCTTGCACCGACGCGGGGCGCAGCGTATCAGATGTGTCACTCCAGCAAGAATCGCGCTCGATTTTAAGGGTTTTCCTGCGCGAGTTAACCAGCGCTGTGTTGCGCAACATCGACGCCGTCGACAAGCCGTGCCGGAATACCCGAACAAAAGGCCGGGCCACCGGCCGTCGGACAAGATGTCCTGGATGCAGCGATCCGTCCGTCACCGATGTCCGAGCCGCGCCTGCTGAACCTCGCGTTGCAGGGCGGCGGCGCGCACGGCGCGTTCACCTGGGGCGTGCTGGACGCGCTGCTGGAGGACGGCCGCATCGCCGTCGACGGCGTGAGCGGCACCAGCGCGGGCGCGATGAACGCGGTGGTGCTGGCCCACGGCTGGCAGGCGGGCGGCCGCGACGGCGCGCGCGCCGCGCTGCGGCGCTTCTGGACGGCGCTGGCCGACACGATGCCGCTGGAAGTGACGCAGCAGGGCGTCGACGGCGCCGTCCAGCTCGCGCCGCTGGTGCGGCTGTGGATGGCGTGGGCGCATTACGTGACGCCGGCGCAGTTCAATCCGCTGGACGTCAATCCGCTGCGCACCTTGCTGTCCGACCAGGTCGACTTCGAACGCCTGCGCCTGCGGCCGCCGTTCCGGCTGTTCGTCGCGGCCACCGATGCCGACTCGGGCCGGTTGCGCGTGTTCGAGGGGCGCGAGCTGAGCGTGGACGCGCTGCTCGCCTCGAGCTGCCTGCCCACCGTGTTCCATGCGCCGCGCATCGACGGCCGCACCTACTGGGACGGCGGCTACGCCGGCAATCCGGCGGTGTTCCCGCTGTTGCAGGGCGCGCGTTCGCTCGACACGCTGCTGGTGCTGCTGTCGCCGCTGGAGTGGCCGTCGATCCAGCCGACCGACAGCGCGCGCGAGTTGCACGCGCGCGTCGCGGAGATCTCGTTCAGCGCGGCCTTCCGCCGCGAGATGCAGGCCCTCGCGCGCGAGCGCGCGTCACGCTCGCGCGTGCGCCGCGCGTGGCGGCGCTGGCTGCTGGGCGACCCGCCCGCGCCGCGCTTCCACCTGATCGAGGGCGGCCCGGCGCTGGAGCACGTGGCCGCGGAGACGCGCGTGGCCGTCAGCGCCCGCTTCTTCGAGGCGCTGCACCAGCTCGGCCGCGAGGCCGCAGCGCAGTGGCTGGCCCGGCACTTCAACGCGCTGGGCCGGCGCGACAGCGTCGACCTGGCGGCCAAGTTCGGCTGAACGCTCAGCG
>DASQCX010000883.1:0-1754 GCA_035634455.1 Burkholderiaceae bacterium | reverse complement strand
GTCGTCGACGGCCAGCCCTACAGCTGGCGCGACGAAGAAGCCGTGATATTCGACGAAACCTACATCCACGAGGCCGAGAACCGCACCGACGTGGAGCGCCTGATACTGTTTTGCGACATCGAGCGGCCGATGCGCTTCGGTTTCGCGCGCGCCTTCAACCGCTGGTTCGGGCGCAACGTCGTGGCGGCGGCAAGTTCTCCCAACGACGCCGGCGACCGCGTCGGCCTGATCAACCGGCTGTTCTTCCTGTCCGACCGCGCGGGCCACTACCGGCGCCGCTTCAAGGCCTGGAACCGCACGGCCTACAAGCTGACGAAGGCCGGCCTGGTGGTGGCGCTGGCGGCGGTGCTGATCGTGCCGCCTTCGCTGCGCACCTGGCACCACCTGATGCCTGCGCACGCGGCGGCCCATGCGGACGCCAGCGCGATCGTGCACGACGCCTCGCGGGACTGACCGGCGACGCCTCGACCATACGCACCCGGGTGTGCACCGGACGGCCGATCAGCTACGATCCGGGTCGAGCCCGCTTCCTCGTCCGCCGCGACGCCCCGGCCTTGAACTTGCACACCGCACTCGCCAACCTGCGCCCGACGTCCCTCGCCGCGCAAACGGCTGCCTGCCGCATCGCCGTCGCGCCGCGGCTGGCCGGCGGCCCCGAAGACGAGGATGACGACGCGACGCGCCCGGCGCCGCTCGCCGACATCCACATCGACCTGCCGGACGAGGGCACGTCCGACGCCGCCGACACGCTCGTCGAGTTGCCGATGGACGACGACGCGGACAACGGCGACACCTTGCGCATGCCGCTCTAGGTCGTGCCGCAGCCCGGGCCGTCGAAGGTCCAGGTGCTGACCTTGCCGTCCTCGACCAGGAAGCGCGTGGTGCAGGTCACCGGCGTCGCCTGTCCCACCGGCGTCGTGACGCCGACGCCGCCGCCCACCGAGGTGCGGCCGCCGCCGAACCCGAAGCCGCCGATGCTGAAGCTGACCGTCGGCGGCGGCACCGCGCCGTTGCTGACGACGTAGGTGAGCCACTTGCCATGGCCGGCGGCCTCCTCGGCCGCGGGCACGCCCCAGCGGGCGCGCAGCGTCTGCTCGGGTGCGCCCTGCCACTGGCTCAGCGCCTTCTCGTAGGCCTCGGTGCGCGACTCGGGCGTCGCGCAGCCGGCGACGGCCAGGAGCAGCGCGCCGCACGGAAGCAGGAATCGGATGGTGGCGCGCATGGCGGGCTCCGGGTGGTGGTCCTGCCGCGATGATGCGCCATCCGCGGCGACGCGCTCGCCGCGGGGTCGCCAGGCTCCGATGACCCCGCGGCGCCCGTGTTTATTCATGATGTTTGACATCCATTTATCATGATGCCTATACTTTAATCATCCCATCCACCGTGGAGCTCCCATGCCACGCGTCTCCCGCGCCGAGGCCGAAAGCCACCGCCAGCAGATCACCGAGGCGTCCGCGCGCCTGTTCAAGGAACGCGGCATCAACGGCGTCAGCGTCGCCGACCTGATGGGCGCCGCGGGGCTGACGCACGGCGGCTTCTACGGCCACTTCCAGTCCAAGGACGCGCTCGCCGGCGTCGCCGTCGCGCACGCGTTCGCGCAATCCGCCGAGCGCTGGCGCAAGCGCGTCGCGGCCCAGCCGGACGACGCGGCAGGGCGCGCGGCGATCGTCGACAAGTTCCTGTCGGCGCAGAGCATCAAGGAGGTCGGCCTGGGCTGCCCCTCGGTGTCGCTCGCCTCCGACGTCGCCCGCGAG
>DASQCX010000882.1:0-3591 GCA_035634455.1 Burkholderiaceae bacterium | reverse complement strand
ATAGCGCGGGTGGTCTGCCGCTGCAGTTCCCGGACGCGGTCGAAGGGGACGCCGCGACGATGGCCTATTTCCGCAACTGGATTCCCGGCGCCCCGCCCGGCACGCAACGCCGGTACTCCAACCCGAGCCTGGGCCTGTTCGGTCTCGTCACCAGCGTTGCGCTGAAAGACGACTTCGCGCACGCCATGGAGTCGACGGTCTTCACCGCGTTCGGCATGACCCACAGTTTCATTCGCGTGCCGAGCCGCGCGATGCCGGATTACGCATGGGGCTACAGCCAGGGAAAGCCCGTCCGCATGAGCGCCGGCCCGCTGGCCGAGGAGACCTACGGCGTCAGGACGACCGCGCCGGATCTGCTGCGCTTCGTGCAGGCGAACATCGACCCGAGCGGCCTTGCGGCACCGATGCGGCGCGCCGTCGAGGCAACCCACGTCGGCTATTTCCGCGCGGGGCCGCTCGTGCAGGGGCTCGGGTGGGAACAGTTCGCGTATCCCGTGTCCCGCGAGTGGCTCCTGGGAGGGAACGCGGACGAGGTCATCAACGACCCGCAGCCTGCGTTTCCCGTGGGAGCGAAGGAAGCGGCCACCGCGCGCATCTTCGACAAGACGGGGTCGACACGCGGATTCGGCGCCTACGTGGCGTTTGCGCCATCCCGACAGATCGGTATCGTGATGCTCGCCAACAAGAACTACCCGATCCCGGCACGCGTCGATGCGGCATGGAGCATCCTGGATCAGCTTGCGCCGAATCCATGAGATGCCGGGCGCGGCGCCGAAGGCGTGCGCCTGGAAGCCGTCGTCGGCGGCAGCCCGCTCCTGCGCCGATCGCGGTCCTCACAGCTTCCGATGCCGCAACGCCGGCAGCTGCGTGCGCACCTGCTGGATGCGCTCGCGCGCGAGATCGGCGATCGCGAAGCCCTCGCCCTCGCCACCGTCGAGCGCCGTGGACAGCACCTCGCCCCAGGGATCGATGACGACGCTGTGGCCGAAGGTGCGGCGGCCGTTCTCGTGCAGGCCGCCCTGCGCGGGGGCGACGACGTAGCACTGGTTCTCGACGGCGCGGGCGCGCAGCAGCAGCAGCCAGTGCGCCAGGCCGGTGACGTAGGTGAAGGCGGCGGGCACGAACAGCACGTCGCAGGGCGGGCGCATCAGGCCGCGGTACAGCTCGGGGAAGCGCAGGTCGTAGCAGACCGACAGGCCCGCGCGCCAGCCGTCGTGCTCGAAGGCGACGGGCGTGTCGCCGGGCTCCAGCACGCGGGCCTCGTCGTAGGATTCCTTGCCGTTGTCGAACGCGAACAGGTGGATCTTGTCGTAGCGCGCCAGGCGCTTGCCGTCGGGGCCGTAGACGCAGCAGGCGTTGCGCACGCGGCCGGGCGTCTTCGCGTGGATCGGCAGCGTGCCGCCGACCAGCGTGATGCCGTGCATGCGCGCCGCGTCGGACAGGAAGCGCTGCACGGGTCCTTCGCCGTCGGCCTCGGCGATGTCGAGCTTGGCGTCGTCGCGCAGGCCCATCAGGCAGAAGTACTCGGGCAGCGCCACCCACTGCGCGCCGGCCTGCGCGGCCTGCGCGATCAGGCGGCCGGCGGATTCGAGGTTGCGGACGACGTCGGGCGTCGAGACGGTCTGGATGGCGGCGAACTTCGTCATGGCGGCTTCCTTGCGTTGTCTCCAGTATCCGCCCGGGTGCGCCGTCGTGTCAGCCGCGACGCGCGAAACGCGCGCTTCAGGGCGCGGTCTGTTGCATGGCTGCCGAAGCCGCCGCGGCCGCCTCGCTGGCACGCGCGGCGGAGGCCGCGGCCGCTGCGGCGGCGACGGCGGCCTCGTGCGGCAGCTCGTCGACCTTGGGCGCCGACCAGGTGCCCGTGACGCGCACCTCGCGCGTGCCGGCTTCGGTCAGCGGGTTGCGCAGGAACAGCTGCGCGAGGAAGGTGCCGATGCCGATCACCGGGTTGATGGCGGCGTACGCGAGCGAGGCCGCGCCGGCGTTGACGTCGGGCACGATGATGACGTCCAGATCCTGCGTCTCGGCCTTGAGGTCGGCGCGGCCGGACATCAGCACCGCGGCCGTCGCGCTGCGCATGCGCAGGTCGCGCGTGCTGGCAACGCCGCGCTCGATCACGACGTCGCCGGTGACGTTGTCGAACGCGAAGCCTTCGGAGAACAGGTCGCGGAAGTCCAGCATGAAACGGCGCGGCAGCGACTGCAGGCTCAGCACGCCCAGCAGCCGGCCGGCGCCGGCGTCGGCCTTGAGGAACTGGCCCTCGTCGATCTCGACGCGCAGCTTGCCCTGCAGGCTGGCGTAGTCGAGCGCCAGCGGCGAGCCCGTCCACGTGACCGAGCCCGCCAGCCTGCCCTTGCCCTTCTTGAGCACCTGGCCCATGCCCAGCCGCCCGAGGAAGGCGCCGGAGTCGGCCAACGCGAGGTCGAAGTCGAGCGCCACGTGGCGTGTCGCGGCGCCGCTCCAGCGGCCGGTGCCCGACAGCCTGGCCTCGGGCGTCGTGAGCGCGAGCTTGGTCAGGCGCCAGTCGCGCCCGCCGGACTGCAGCGTGGCCGCCACCTCCAGCTTGCCGAGCTTCTTAGCGTTGAGCTCGAAGTTGTCGACGACGATGTCGAGCGCGGGCACCGAGTTCGTCTGCGCGGTCTCGGCCGGCGGCGGGTTGGCGGCGGCGTGGGGATCGGGCTCGACGTCGCGCGAATCGAGGGCCAGGCGATCGAGCCGCGCGAACAGCTGCGCGCCGCGCACGGGCGTCTCGGGGCGGTACTCGACGACGCCCTTGGTCTGGTCGGACGAGATGCTGGAGCGCCAGACGTCGTCGCCCGCGGCGATCACCTGCGCCAGCAGCACGTCGACGTTGGTCAGGCGCTGGCCGCCGATGGTCAGCTCGGGCGTCTTCAGCGCCGCGGCGGACGGCACGTAGCTGATGCCCATGCCGTCCGACGCGGCGGCCGGCGTGCCGGCTTGCGGTGTCGCGGCCGGCCCGTTCGCCAGCCCGCGCCACAGCGCCAGCCACGCGTCGCCATTGAACGCGGGCCCGCGCAGCATCAGGATGCCGCCCGGCTGCAGCGGCGGCAGCGGCGCGCCGACGGCGTAGGCGGCACGCAGCGGGCGCGGCACGTCGCCGGAGCGGTCGCGCAGCACCTCGGCCTGCAGCACCGGGCCCTGCGGCTGCGACAGCGCGACGCGCAGCGTGTCGCGCGGATGACCCTCGTCCACCGACGCCGTGGTGGACACGCTCAGCGGCCAGCTGGCGTCGGCCGGCTTGTTCAGCGGCGCGGGCAGCGCGAGGCCCAGACCGGTCAGCGGACTGGTGAGCGCGAACTCGGTCTGGTCCTTGGCGACGGCGATCGCGAGCTTGTAGGCGGCCTGGCCGCTGACGTGCTGCGCCAGCCGCGCCAGCACGGGTTCCTCGGCGGCCTTGCGCAGGCCGTCCGCGTCGACCGTGCCCTGCGCCGTGAAGCGCAGCGCGCCGTCGGGCTGGGTGCCGCCGTCGAACGCGACGTCGCCGCCGAGCGCATGCGCGTGGCCGCCGCTGACGGTGACGCCCTTGTCGGTGAAGGCCACGCGGGCGCGGGCGTCCGCGAGCACGGGCGC
>DASQCX010000881.1:0-3350 GCA_035634455.1 Burkholderiaceae bacterium | reverse complement strand
AGCGTCAGGAAGCCGTGCGCCACCGTCGCGCCGAACGGCCCGGCCGCGGCGCGCGCGGGATCGACGTGGATCCACTGGTGGTCGCCGGTGGCCCCGGCGAACTGGTCGATGCGCGCCTGGTCGATCTCGACCCATCCGCTGGTGCCGATCGCCTGGCCCTGCAGCGCCGCCAGGTCGGCCAGGTGCGCGTAGACGATCATTCGAGCGGCACGGCCTTGGCCGGCAGCGCGAGCCAGCGCGCCAGCGGCTCGAACTGCGCCAGGTCGCGCTCGACCTTGCCGGGCGCGACGTCGAACAGCGTCAGGCCGTGCGCGGCCAGGTGCACGTAGTTCTGGGTGTCGCGCAGGGTGGTGATCAGCGGGATGCCCAGCGTGGCGACGAACTCCTGGAAGCGCTCGAGCGCGATCGTGTGCTCCTTGACGCGCATGCCCACCAGGCCCATGCGGATCCTGTCGGCACGCCTGTGGGCGAGCAGCTCGCGCACGAAGGCGTGCGTGGCCTGCATGTCGAACAGGCTGGCCTGCAGCGGCACGACCACCGTGTCGGCCACCTTCAGCGCGGTGTCGAGCCGGTTGCCGTGCAGGCCGGCGGGGGTGTCGACGACGGCGTCGGTGGCGCCCTTGGCCGGGCGCGCGATGTCGCGCGAGATCTCCCACGGCTCGATGCGCGGCAGGTGCGGCGGCCGGATGTCCAGCCACTGGCGCGAGGACTGCTGGCGGTCGAGGTCGCCGAGCGTGACCCGCTTGCCCTGCGAGGCGAGGTATCCCGAGATCTGCGTCGCCAGCGTGCTCTTGCCGACGCCGCCCTTGGGATTTGCAACCACGATGACCGACATGCAAGTGCTCTCCGGTGTGTCGTTACAGCTCGACGGGAAGGCCGATGTTACCGAACCCGCCACAATGGGGCCCATGGCAGACGTTCTGGTGCTGGTCGCCCACCCCGACATCGCGCGTTCGCGCGTCAACCGCGCGCTCGCCGCCCAGGCCCGGCTGCTGCCGTCCGCGGCGGTCGAGGTGCGCGACCTCTACGCGCTCTACCCCGACTACCTGATCGACGTCGAGGCCGAGCAGGCCGCGCTGGCCGCGGCGCGCACGGTGGTGTGGGTGCATCCGATCCAGTGGTACTCGATGCCGGCGCTGATGAAGCTGTGGGTCGACGAGGTGCTGGCGTTCCGCTGGGCGTACGGCCCGGACGGGCGCGCGCTGGCGGGCAAGTGCCTGTGGCTGGCGGTGTCCACCGGCGGCGTCGAGACCTCGTACCAGAAGCTGGGCGGCGGCGAGCACCCGTTCGAGCGCTTCCTGGCCCCGTACCGCCAGACGGCCGAGATGGTGGGCATGCGCTTCCTCGACCCGCTGGTCCTGCACGGCGCCCACCGCGCCGACGCGCACGCCGTGCACGCCCACGCCCATGCGTTCGCGCAGCGCCTGCTCGCGCTGTCGGCCGAGGTGCGCGACGGCGCGATCGCCGCGCCGCCCGACGTCGCCGCCGACGAGCGCCGGGTCACCAGCGATTGACGCCCCGATGTCGCACACGCACTGGCTCACCCTCGCCCTGACCTACCTCGCCGCGGCCGTCGTCGCGGTGCCCGTCGCGCGTCGCCTCGGCGTGGGCGCGATCATCGGCTACCTCGGCGCCGGCTTCGCGATCGGGCCCTGGGGCCTGCGGCTGGTCACCGACCCGTCGCAGATCGTCGACCTGGCCGAGTTCGGCGTCGTGCTGATGCTGTTCCTGATCGGCCTGGAGCTCGAGCCCAAGCGGCTGTGGGCGATGCGCCGGCCGATCTTCGGCTGGGGCAGCGTGCAGCTGCTGGGCAGCCTCGCGCTGATCGCGGGCATCGGCTGGGCCTGCATGGGCTTCTGGCCCGACGGCTGGCGGCTGGCGCTGGTGGCGGGCGCGGCGCTGGCGATGTCGTCGACGGCCATCGGCCTGGCCACGCTCAACGAGCGCAACATCCTGCAGACCACGAGCGGGCAGAACATCCTGAGCGTGTCGCTGTTCCAGGACATCGCCGCGATCCCGCTGCTGGCGCTGATCCCGCTGATGGCGCCCGACCGCGTGGCCGGCGCCGACGCCGGCCATCCGCTGCTCGCCGCGGCCAAGGCGTTCGGCATGATCGCCGTCATCGTGCTGGGCGGCCGGCTCGTGCTGCGGCCCGCGCTGCGCTTCATCGCGCGCAGCCAGACGCCCGAGATCTTCACCGCCGCCGCGCTGGGCCTGGTGGTGGGCACCGCCGCGCTGATGCAGGCGGTCGGGCTGTCGATGGCGCTCGGCGCCTTCCTGGCCGGCGTGCTGCTGGCCGAGAGCGAGTACCGGCGCGAGCTCGAGACCGACATCGAGCCGTTCAAGGGACTGCTGCTGGGCCTGTTCTTCATCGCGGTGGGCATGGGCATCGACCTCGGCGTCGTGCTGCACAACCCGTGGCAGGTGGCGGCCATCGTCGCGGGCTTCCTCGCGGTCAAGGCGCTGGTGCTGTGGGGCATGGAGGTCGGCATCCCGGTCCCGCGCCTGGAGCGCCCGGTGTTCACGCTGCTGCTGGCCCAGGGCGGCGAGTTCGGCTTCGTGGTGCTGCAGGCCGCCCAGGGCCAGCAGGTGATCGACGCCGCGCAGGCCGGCATCCTCACCGCGGCCATCACGCTGTCGATGCTGCTGACGCCGCTGCTGATCCTGGTGGCCGATCGCTGGTGGATGCCGCTGCTGGCCAGGATCAGCCCGCGCGCGAAGCTCGCGGAGCTCGCCGAGCCGCAGGACGCGCCGGTCATCATCGCGGGCTTCGGGCGCTACGGCCAGATCATCGGCCGCCTGCTGCACGCCAACGGCATCCCGCTGACCGTGCTGGACCACGACGCCGAGCAGATCGAGACGCTGCGGCGCTTCGGCTTCCGCGTCTACTACGGCGACGTCACTCGCCTCGACCTGCTGCGCGTCGCGGGCGCGGCCAAGGCGAAGGTGCTCATCGTCGCGATCGACGACACCGAGCAGAGCCTGGAGCTCGTCGACCTGGTGCAGCAGCACTTCCCGCAGCTCACGATCGTGGCGCGCGCGCGCAACGTGCAGCACTGGTACCAGCTCAACGAGCGCGGCGTGCGCTTCATCGAGCGCGAGACGCTCGACGCGGCGCTGTACAGCGGGCGCAGCGTGCTCGAGCTGATGGGCGTCGAGCCGCACCGCGCGCGCACGCTGGCGATGCGCTTCCGGCGCCACTCCATCGAGCAGCTGCATCGCATGGCGCCGCACTGGCGCGACGAATCGGCGCTGCTGTCGATGGCACGATCCGGGCGGCTGCAGCTCGAGCAGCTCTTCGCGCAGGAGCGCGCGGCGCGCGCACCGGCGGACGTGCCCGGATCCGAGGC
>DASQCX010000880.1:0-10155 GCA_035634455.1 Burkholderiaceae bacterium | reverse complement strand
AAGCCGACGACCATGTTTCGCCGGCTCGCGGGGTGAAAGCGTCGGCCCGACCGGAGCGATACCGGTCGGGTCCGAAGCCCGGGCCCCGTCGCCGAAGCTGCAAAACCCAAAGGGCCGCGATCGCGGCCCTTTGTATTGGTGGCGACGGCTGGCGTCAGGCCCGGGGCCAGAGCACCCACAGGCGCAGCGTCTGCTTCATGCGGCCGGCCTGGGCCTCGGCGTCGCCGCCCCAGCCCCAGAAGAAGTCGGCGCGCACCGCGCCGACGATGGCGCTGCCGGTGTCCTGCGCCATCACGGCGCGCTGCAGCACGCGCGCCGACAGCGGCTCCGTCGTGTCCAGCCAGACCGCGCTGCCGTAGGGCACGGCGGCGGGATCGACCGCGATCGAGCGGCCAGGCGTCAGCGGCACGCCCTGGGCGCCGCGCGGGCCCACGCGCGCGTCGGGCAGCGGCTCCTCCTTCAGCCAGACCACGCGCGGGTTGGCCCACAGCAACTCCTGCACCCGGGCAGGGTTGCGGCGCGCCCAGTCCTTGATCGCCGGCCACGACGCCTCGGTCAGCTTCAGCTCGCCCTGATCGACCAGCCAGCGGCCGACCGACTTGTACGGCTGCTCGTTGTTGCCCGCGAACGCGAGCCGCACGACGCGGTCGCGGCCGTCGGGCTCGACGACGTGCAGGCGGCCGGAGCCCTGCACCTGCAGCATCAGCGCGTCGAGCGGATCCGCCACCCAGGCGATCTCGCGGCCACGCACGGAGGCGCGCGCCTCGGGCAGGGTGTCGAGCTCCTGGCGCGTCCACGTCGGCTTGTGCGGGACGTAGCCGGCGGGCACGCCCCACAGCGGCGTGCGGAACGCGCCGGCCGGCTTGCGCCGCGCCTCGACCAGCGGCTCGAAGTAGCCGGTGGCCAAGCCCGTCGCGTCGCCGTCGCCCGACTCCAGTCGGAAGACCTCCAGCCGCTGCTCCAGCCAGCGCCGCGCGTCGGCGTCGTCGCGCGGCGTGTAGCGCAGCGCCTCGCCGCACAGGGCGGCCCAGCGCGGCGCCGGCACCGCGCAGCCCTGGCGCAGCGCGGGCCACAGCTCCAGCGTGCGGTCGTCGCGCCAGCCGGGCAGGTCGGCGAACGCGGCG
This sequence comes from Burkholderiaceae bacterium, assembly GCA_035634455.1. Classification (GTDB taxonomy): domain Bacteria; phylum Pseudomonadota; class Gammaproteobacteria; order Burkholderiales; family Burkholderiaceae_C; genus Scleromatobacter. Next base: position 9,031 of record DASQCX010000880.1, on the reverse strand, counting down.
GGCACCCAGCGCGCGTGCGGGTGCTCGGGTTCGCCGGCCAGCGGGGTCAGCGGCGGCAGCGGGGTGGCCGTCGAGCCGGAGGCTGCTGCGGCCGGGGCGCGCGTCTCGCCCGACGGGCCGCCGTACGGCGCGTGCACCGCGCAGCCGGCCAGCGTCCCTAGAATCAGCCCCGAGGCAACGGCTGCGAAACGAGATCTCATGGGCTGGATGTTGTTCGAGGCGATGGTGGCGCTGGGCGCGATGGTGGCGGTGGTGTGGTGGACGTTCCGCGGGCGCGCCGGGCGCGGCGACGAGGAAGCCGACACCGAGGAAACGCCGACCGGACGTCAGTGAAGCGCCTGGGCGATCGCCAGCGGGAACGGCTCGACGATCGCCTCGAAGGGCTCGGCCTCGTCGGTCATGCACAGCAGCTCGCCGCGCATGCTGCCGCGCGGCGTCGTGATGCGCGTCCAGCTCGTGTACTCGAACTGCTCGCCCGGCTTGAGCAGCGGCTGCTGGCCGACGACGCCCAGCCCGCGCACCTCCTCCACCTTGCCGCTGCCGTGGGTGATGACCCAGTGGCGGCCGATCACTTGCGCGGGCACCTCGCCGGTGTTGCGGATGGTGATCGTGTACGCGAAGGCGTAGACGTCATCCGCGGCGGACGACTGCTCGTGCAGGAAACGGGTGACGACGCTGCAGCGGAGTTCGGGACGTGGCATCGCCGCATTTTGATGCATAAGCCGCGCGGCGCCGGCGTGCGGCGCACGCGGATTGCTCGCAAACCCTAGAATCGCGCCTTCCGCCCGCCGTCCCCGCCTGTCCGCCATGAAGCCCACCTACCGCATCGCCCCGTCCATCCTGTCCGCCGATTTCGCCCGGCTGGGGCAGGAGTTCACCGACGTGATCACGGCCGGCGCGGACTGGATCCACTTCGACGTGATGGACAACCATTACGTGCCCAACCTCAGCTTCGGTCCGATGATCTGCGAGGCGCTGCGCAAGCATGCCGTCAAGGCCGACGGCACGCGCGTGCCCATCGACGTGCACCTGATGATCCAGCCGGTCGACGCGCTCGCCCAGTCCTTCGCCAAGGCCGGCGCCGACCTGATCAGCTTCCACCCGGACGCCAGCACGCACGTCGACCGCACGCTGCAGCTGATCAAGGGCGCGGGCTGCAAGGCCGGCCTCGTGTTCAACCCGGCCGCGCCCATCGACATCCTGGAGTGGGTGATCGACAAGGTCGACCTGGTGCTGGTGATGAGCGTCAACCCCGGTTTCGGCGGCCAGAGCTTCATCCCGAGCGCGCTGCGCAAGATCGAGAAGCTGCGCAAGGTCATCGACGCCTCGGGCCGCGACATCCGCCTCGAGGTCGACGGCGGCATCAAGGCCGACAACATCCGCGCCGCGGCCGACGCCGGCGCCGATACCTTCGTGGCCGGCAGCGCGATCTTCGGCCAGAAGGACTACGCCCACGCGATCGCCGAGATGCGCGCGGCACTCGCCGCCTGAGCGAGGGGCCCCGGGCGCGCCCGCGCCCGCCGGGAGGGCAAGGATTGCCGAACGCCGGATTTGCCGGCGGGCGTGGCGCTGCGCCGGCCAATCTGTCGGCGGCGTGAAAGTCCCCTGCTGACACCATGGTGGCGCGGCGGGCCCCGGCAGCACGGCGCGGCGTTTGCCCCTAGCATGGCCCCTCGGTCACACGGCCGAGCCGGCGCCCGTCAGCGCCGGACCTCCACGCCCCAACCGCGGCTCCCGTCGCACCCTTTCGCATGACGCCTTCGATCGATGACTATCGCCGGGTGCGCGCCGCCACGCTGCGCCTGGTCGACGGCCTGGACGACGCCGATCTCACGCCGCAGTCCGCCGAGTTCGCGAGCCCCGGCAAGTGGCATCTCGCGCACACCACCTGGTTCTTCGAGCAGTTCGTGCTCGCGGCCTTGGGCACGGGCTATCGGCGCTTCGACGAGCGCTTCGGCTTCCTGTTCAACTCGTACTACAACGCCGTCGGCGCGCGCCACGAGCGGCCGCGCCGCGGGCTGCTGACGCGCCCGTCGCTGGCGCAGGTGCGCGCCTACCGCGAGCACGTCGACCACGCGATGGCCGACCTGCTCGGCACGCGCCTGCCCGCGCAGGCCGGCGACCTGGTCGAGCTGGGCCTGCACCACGAGCAGCAGCACCAGGAGCTGATCCTGACCGACCTGCTGCACCTGTTCGCGCAGAACCCGCTGCGGCCGGCCGTGCGGGCATCGTCCGGGGCCGCTGCGCCGACGACCGCGGCGCCGTCCGGCTGGATCGCGTTCGACGGCGGCGTCGTCGAGACCGGCCACGCCGGTGCGGGCTTCGCGTTCGACAACGAGTCGCCGCGCCACGCCGTCGCGCTGCGGCCGTTCCGCCTGGCCACGCGGCCCGTCACCAACCGCGAGTGGCTCGCGTTCGTCGAGGCTGGCGGCTACGCGGATCCGCAGCTGTGGCTGTCCGACGGCTGGGACGCGGTGCAGGCGCAGCGCTGGCAGGCGCCGCTGTACTGGGAACTGGCCGACGACGGCCGCACGCGGCTGCAGATGACGCTGGCCGGGCTCCGGCCGCTGGCGCTCGACGCGCCGGTGTCGCACGTCAGCTTCTTCGAGGCCGATGCCTACGCGCGCTGGGCCGGCAAGCGGCTGCCCACCGAGTTCGAGTGGGAGCGCGCGGCGCGCGAGCTGCCGGTCGAAGGCAACTTCGTCGAGACAGGGGCCTGGGCGCCGCACGCCGAAGCGCAACCCGCCGCGCCCGGTCTGCGCCAGATGTTCGGCGACGTCTGGGAATGGACGGCCAGCCCCTACGTCGCCTACCCCGGCTTCCGGCCCGCGCCGGGCGCGGTCGGCGAGTACAACGGCAAGTTCATGAACGGCCAGTACGTGCTGCGCGGCGGCTCGTGCGCCTCGTCGCGCAGCCACCTGCGCGCGAGCTATCGCAACTTCTTTCAACCCGGGCAGCGCTGGCAGTTCAGCGGCCTGCGCCTCGCGGAGGACGCATGAAGACAGACACCCAACGGGCCGACGCCGAGCGCGCGGCGGCGCTGTCCACGCGCTACAACGTGACGCCGCTCACGCCGGCGTTCCGCGTCGACCCGCAGTTCGAGGCCGACGTGCTGGAAGGCCTGGACGATGACCAGAAGCACATTCCCAGCATCTGGCTGTACGACCGCCGCGGCTCCGAGCTGTTCGAGGACATCACGCAGGTCGCCGAGTACTACCCGACGCGCACCGAGACGCGCCTGCTGGCCGGCCTCGCGCCCGAGCTCGGGGCGGAGATCGGCGGCGTGCAGAGCCTCGTGGAGATCGGCAGCGGCTCCAGCCGCAAGACGCGCCTGCTGCTGGCCGCGATGCCCGCGCTGGCGCGCTACGTGCCGGTGGACATCTCCGCCGACTTCCTGCACGACGCCGTCGCCGGCCTGGCGCGCGACTTCCCGCAGGTCCGGATGCAGCCCGTCGTGGCCGACTTCACCGAGCCGTTCGCGCTGCCGGCCGCGGCGTCGGCGGATCCGTCCGGCAACCTCGGCTTCTTCCCCGGCTCGACCATCGGCAACTTCACGCCCGACGCCGCCGTCGCGCTGCTGGCGCAGCTGGGCCGCACGCTGGGGCCGCGCTCGCGGCTGCTGATCGGCGTCGACACGACGCAGGATCCGGCGCTGCTGATCCCGGCCTACGACGACTCCGCCGGCGTCACGGCGGAGTTCAACCTGAACCTGCTGGCGCGCATCAACCGCGAGCTGGACGGCGACTTCGACAGCCGCGACTTCCGCCACCTCGCGCGCCACGACCCGCGCCAGGGCCGCGTCGAGATGCACCTGGTCAGCCTCCGTGCGCAGGAGGTGCGCGTGCGCGGCCGCACGTTCGCGTTCGCCGAGGGCGAGACGATCCACACCGAGAACTGCTACAAGTACACGCCGTCGCAGTTCCTGCGCATGGCGCACGCCGCCCACTGGCGCTGCGAGCGCTCGTGGCAGGACGGCGGGCGCACGGGGTTCACGGTCTACCTGCTGCGGCGCGCGGCCTGATCGCCGGCCCGCTTCCCGCGCCGGCGGGCCGGCGCTAACCGGACTCTGGAGCGGCGCCGCCGGATCGCGCGCGGCGGCCTAGCCGTGCCGCGCATCGCCTCCGGGCCGCAGGAGGGTTATACGGCTTGACACGCCGATGCCGTCGGAGTGAACTGCCCCGACTTGCCCCGGACAAGGCCTGGCCCGCGAGCCGCGGCCTGGACCGGGCGCCGAGGGAGGACGGGAAACACATGAGCGAACAGGAAGGCCGTGCGGTGGACGAAGGCGCGTTCCGCCGGGTGATCGAGAACGTCGCCGCGGGCATCGCCATCCTGCAGGACGACCGCTTCGCCTGGGTCAACGGCCGGGCGGCCCGCATGCTCGGGCGCGAGCCCGCGGCGCTGGTCGGCATCGATCCGGCAACCCTGCTGTCCGCGGACGAACGCCGGCGTCCGGCCGCGTCGTACCGGGCGGTCGTCTCGGGCGGCGCCGACGAGGACTACCGCGAGTACCGTGTCACCTTGCCCGACGGCCGCGTGCGCCACCTGTCCGTCTCGGCCACGCGCACCGACTGGGGCGGCCGGCCCGCGATGCTGGGCGTGCTGCACGACATCTCGCGCCAGCGCGCCGCGACGGCCGCGTTGCGCGGCAGCGAGGAGCGCTACCGGACGATGATCGAGTCGCTCAACGAGGGCGTCATGATGTTCGACGGCGAGGCGCGGCTGACGGGCGTCAACGCCGCGGCCGAGCGGCTGCTGGGCCAGTCGTTCGAGCAGTTGCGCCACAACCGCATCGCCGACTGGCAGCCGATCGGCGTCGACGGCGCGGTCGTGCCGCCCGAGCAGATCCCGATCGCGGTCGTGCTGGCCACGGGCCGCCCGGTGCGCCACGCGCTGCTGGGCATGCGCACCGCCGACAGCGGCACCTGCTGGCTGGACGTGAACTGCGAGCCGCTGCACGACGGCGGCGGGGCCGTCACCGGGGGCGTGCTGTCGTTCACCGACGTCACCGAGTCGCGGCGCGTGGAGGAGGCGCTGCGCGTCAGCGAGAGCACCAACCGCACGCTGATGGACGCGCTGGCCGACGGCGTGTTCGTGGCGCAGGACTTCCGCTTCGCCTACGCCAACCGGCTGCTGCTCGAGCGCCTGGGCTACACCCGCGAGGAGTTCACCGGCCTGCCGTTCGAGCGCGTGCTCGCGCCCGAGGTGCTGCAGGTCTGGAACGAGCGCTTCAGCGCTCGCGTCGGCACGGGGCCGGAGCCGGTGCGCACCTACGAGGTGCGTTTCCTGCGCAAGGACGGCAGCAGCGCCGAGTTCGAGCTGGTGGCCAACCGCACCACCTTCCAGAACCGGCCCGCGGTGCTGGGCGTGCTGCGCGACATCGCGGAACGCAAGCGCGCCGCGGCCGAGCTCGAGCGCCATCGCGACCGCCTCGAGGAGCTCGTGCACGAGCGCACCCGCGAGCTCGAGGCCGCCGTCGCCGCGCGCATCCAGAGCGAGAACTTCGCGCAGACGATGACCGACCACCAGCCCACGCTGCTGGCCTACATCGACAGCGAGCGCCGCCTGCAGTTCGCCAATCGCGCCTGGCTCGACTGGTTCGGCAAGAAGCGCGAGGAGGTGCTGGGCCGCAGCGTGCGCGAGTCGGTCGGCGACGTGCTGCTGCAGCCCGACGAGGAGGCGATCGCCAAGGTGCTGCGTGGCGAGGCGACGGGCCGGGCCGCCGACATGCGCGGCGCCGAGGGTCGGGTCGGCAACTTCTGGATCTACCGCCTGCCCGACGTCGTCGACGGCGCGATCCGCGGCTACTTCTTCATCGCCACCGACGTCACCGAGATGCGCCGCAGCGAGCGCCGGCTGCAAGAGCTCAACACCAAGCTGATCCAGGCCGAGTCGTTCACGCGCGGCGTCGCCGACAACCTGCCGGTGCGCGTCGCCTACTGGGACAGCGACGCGCGCTGCCGCTTCGCCAACAAAGTCTACTGCGAGTGGATCGGCAGGTCGCTGGACCAGGTGCTGGGCAAGACCAAGGCCGAGATCTTCGACGACGAGGAGACGTCCGAGCGGCGCGCCTACACGAGGCGGGCGCTGGAGGGCGTGCCGCAGAAGTTCGAGACCGAGGAAATCGGCGCCGACGGCCGCCACGGCACCTGGGAGGTGCAGTACATCCCCGACGTCCAGCGCGGCCAGGTGCGCGGCATGTTCACGCTGGCCACCGACGTCACCGCCTCCCGGCGCGCGCAGGCCGACCTGCAGACACTCAACCTCGAGCTGGTGGCGGCGCGCGACCTCGCGCAGGACGCGGCCCAGGCCAAGTCGGCCTTCCTCGCCAACATGAGCCACGAGATCCGCACGCCGATGAACGTGATCATCGGCCTCACGCACCTGATGCAGCGCGACGCGCACGACGCCGCCACGGCCGACCGCCTGGCCAAGGTAGGCGACGCGGCGATGCACCTGCTCGACATCATCAACGACATCCTCGACCTGTCCAAGATCGACGCCGGCAAGCTGGTGCTGGCGCCGGTGGACTTCACCGTCGACGCGCTGCTGGCGCGCGCCGCGGCCATGATCACCGACAGCGCGCGCCGCAAGGGCCTGGCGCTGACGGTGGACCGCGGCGACCTGCCGCACGCGCTGCGCGGCGACGCGCTGCGGCTGTCGCAGATCCTCGTGAACCTGCTGAGCAACGCGGTCAAGTTCACCGCGCGCGGCAGCGTCGTGCTGCGCTGCGACGTGCTCGCGCAGGCCGGCAGCGACTGGACGATCCGCTTCTCGGTGCGCGACACGGGGGAGGGCATCTCGCCCGAGGTGCTGCAGCGGCTGTTCGCGCCGTTCGAGCAGGCCGACGGTTCGACCACGCGCCGCTTCGGCGGCACCGGCCTGGGACTGTCGATCGCGCGCGAACTGGCGCAGCTGATGGGCGGAGTGGTGGGCGTCGAGAGCGAGCCTGGGCGCGGCAGCGAGTTCTGGTTCACCGCCAAGCTGCAGTCGGCGAGCGCGTCGGCGCAGGCACTGGCCGGGCCGCCGCTGCACGGCGCGGCCGTGGCGAACCGAGATCTCGAGCGGACCCTGAAGCAGCGCCACGCCGGCGCGCGCGTGCTGCTGGCCGACGACAACCGCGTCAACCAGCAGCTCGCCACCGAGCTGCTGCGCCTGGTGGACCTGCAGGTGGAGGTGGCCGACAACGGCCGCATCGCGGTCGACATGGCGCGCCGCGGCGCGTTCGACATGATCCTGATGGACATGCAGATGCCCGAGATGGACGGCCTCGAGGCGACGCGCCGCATCCGCGCCGAGCCGCGGCTCGACGCCACGCCCGTCGTCGCGATGACCGCCAGCGCGTTCGGCGCCGACCGCGACGCCTGCCTGGCCGCCGGCATGAACGACCACATCGGCAAGCCGGTGAACCCGGCCGTGCTGTACGACAAGATGCTGCGCTGGCTCGACGAGTCGCGCAAGGCGCCGCGCGGTGCGCCGGTCGAGGCGTCCGCGCCGCCTCCGCCGCCCGCGGAGCCGCTGGCGACCGACCTGCTCGACGACATCGCGGCGCTCGACGTCGTGCGCGGCATGAGCCTGTTCGCCGGCCAGCGCGCTCTCTACGTGCAGGCGCTCGGCTACTTCGTCGACCTGTACGGCGACGGCCTGTCCGCCGTCGAGAAATACCTGGCGGGCGCGCCCGGCGGCACGCGCGAGGCCGCGGGCCGCGAGATCCATTCGATGGGCGGCGCCGCCGCGGCGCTCGGCGCGATCGAGCTGGAGAACGCGGCGCACCGCATCGACAGGCTGCTGCGCGGCGAACGCAGCGAGCGCGCGCCGCAGGTCGACGACGCCCGGCTGCGCGGCGAACTGCAGGCCGTGCGCGATGCCGTCGCCGACCTGGTCGCCCGCCTGCGCTGCGCGCTGGGCCGGCGCGACAGGGCGGCTACCTGACGGGGATCGCCGTGGCGCGATCCACGGCCACGGCCGTCACCGCGTTCTGCGGCGAGCCGTCGACGAGGCGGTCGGAATAGGTCAGGTAGACCAGCGTGTTGCGCGCGCGGTCGACCATGCGCACGATGCGCAGCCGCTTGAACACGAGGCTCATGCGTTCGCTGAACACCTCCTCCTGCTGCGGCAGCGGCTGCCGGATGGACACCGGGCCGACCTGCCGGCAGGCGATCGAGGCCTCGGCCTTGTCCTCGGCGACGCCCAGCGCGCCCTTGATGCCGCCGGTCTTGGCGCGCGACACGTAGCAGGTCACGCCCGCCACCTTCGGGTCGTCGTAGGCGTCGACGACGATCTTGTGGTCGGGCCCGATCCACTGGAACGCGGTGTTGACGTCGCCGATCTGTTCGGCGTGGACCGCGGCCGCCGCGGCGAGGGCGAGCAGGGCGGCGAAGGGGCGGAGCGAGGAGCGCATGCGGGTGCCTTGGTGAAGTGCCAATGTCCGCGACTCTAGTCGCAAGCCGCGGCTGCGGAATAATCGGGCGACTCATGACCGCCACGTCGCTCGATCTTTCCGCCATCGCCGCCGCCATCGTCGACCTCGACGGCACCATGGTCGACACCGTCGGCGACTTCGAGCAGGCGCTCGCGCGCACGCTGGCCGAGCTCGGGCTGCCGCCGGCGGGCCGGGCCTTCATCGCCCGTACCGTCGGGCGCGGCAGCATGAACCTGCTGCGCGAGACGCTGGCGCACGTCGGCGGGGCGCCCGGGCTGCTGGATGCGGCATGGACGCACTACCAGCGCCACTACGCCGAGGTCAACGGCACGCATGCGGACGTCTATCCCGGCGTCGCCGAGGGCCTGGCCGCGATGCGCGCGCGCGGCTGGCAACTGGCCTGCGTCACCAACAAGCCGCGCGCGTTCGCGCTGGCGCTGCTGGAGGCCAAGGGGCTGCGGCCGTTCTTCGCGCAGGTGTTCGGCGGCGACTCGTTCGAGCGCCACAAGCCCGATCCGCTGCCGCTGCTCAAGACCTGCGAGGCGCTGGGCACCCGTCCGGCGCGCACGCTGATGGTGGGCGACTCGCGCAACGACTGCGAGGCCGCGC
>DASQCX010000879.1:0-2426 GCA_035634455.1 Burkholderiaceae bacterium | reverse complement strand
CACCGTCCAGCACCAGCTTCAGTGCACGCGAACCGTCGCCGGGCGTCTTGACGCGCAGCTCGATGCGCTTGTCGGCATCGGCGTTGACCGGAAGCTGCATGACGAGTTCGCCAGGGTCGTGCTGCGGTGACTGCAGATCCTGCGTGTAGAGCCGGCCAACGACGATCGGCGCGTGCAGGTCGCCGCCGAGGAACAGCACCGCGACGAGGTCGCCCTCCGCCGGCAGGCAGGCGAAGCCCATGAATCCGACGGCGATCGGCACGTGGGGCAGCACGATACGGCTCTCTCGCAGCTCGACGGTGCAGGAGTGGTCGTCCGGCCCGCCCTGGACCGATTTCACCACCCCGAGATAGGCGGCGTTGCGCTGCGTCGCCTCCTGGCGCGCGATCTGCCGCAGCACGTGGACCATCTGCTGCATCTACAACGCCCCCGCCAGCGCGCCGGCCGCCGAGCCGAGCAATGAGGTGGGATCGAAGCTGTCGCCGCCCATGTGCAGGCGGGCGTTGGTGATTGCGCCGCGCGCGCCGATGCTGTGCCGCACGCGATCCAGCCAGTACGGGCCTCGCGGCAGGCCGTTCGGCAGGTCGGCCAGCTCGACCACCACGCCGGGGCGCAGCTTCGGCACCAAGAACGCACGCAGCCTGGCGCCCTTCTGCGCCGCACGCAGCAGGCGCTGGCGCGCCGCACCGGCGGTGGCCGCGTCGGATGCCGTGCGCAGCGCCGGCTCCCAGAACCAGGCATTGCCGAGCGACGGGCCGTCCGGCCGATTGCCGGCGAACGGATCGGCGGAGAGGCGCAGCGCGTCGGGCGAGTCGCCGGTGCCGGCACCACTCTCGCCGGCGACCGTGACGGTGTCCGGATCGGGCAGATCTTCTGCGGCAAACGCCATCACCTCACGGCCATAGCGCAGCGCGAGGTCGGCCTGCGTCGCGTCCAGCACGACGGCGTTGAGCGCACCGTCGCCGTCCACCGACAGCAGGGCGCCCGACCAGCCGGCGACGCGCGCGGCATGCTCCGCGGCGGTGCGCGAGGGGTCGGCGGCGTAGAAGGGTAGCATGACGCCGTCGGCGATGTCGCCCGCGATGGCGCCTGCGTCATCCGCCAGGCTGCGGATCACCGTGCCAGCACTGGCCTGGTTGAACGTGGTCGCGGGGCGGTAGCGTGCGAGCTGGCCGAGCCCGTCGATCGCCCGGATGCGGATGCCATCTAGTGTGCGGCGGATGCTGGCGACGACGCCGGTGAACACCGTCTCGCCGCCCTCACCGCCATCCAGCGTCAGGCTGACCGGGTCACCCGGCGCGGCGGACAGCGGCGCGGACGTCGGCAGCCGGGCGATCAGCTCGCCAACGCCGGGTGCCGCCTCCAGCCGCGCATCGAGCGACACAAGCTGCTGCGTCCACTGCTGCTGGGCGACGGTCAACGCGTAGGTCGGAGCGAGCAGCGATGCCATGCGCTCAGCCTCCGAGCAGCTTGCGCACCGCGTCGCCAATCTTGGCGGCGGCGGGGGCCATGCCGGCCACGCTGCCGAGCGCGTCTGTGACCGGCTTCAGCGGATTGCCAAGGCTACCGAGGTCGGCGAGGTTGGCCAGCGCGCTCACCTGCTCCACGGCGCTGATCGCGGAATCGACCGCGCCCATCACCGCGCCGGCCTGGCTGGCCACGTCCGACAGCACGCCTCCGAGCGCACCGGCGTCGAAGCCCAGGTCGCCCATGCCGAAGTCGCCCAGGCCGCCAAAAGAGCTGACTTCTGCCGGCGGTGGCAGCGGCGGACTTTCCGCCAGCACGATCGCATAGGCAGTCTGTCCGGCTGGCCCGATCGTCTGTTCCGCGGCAAAGGCCTCGATCACCATGTGCTGGATGTCGAGCGCGGTGGTGATATCGGCGGTGAAGGTGACTTCGTCGCCGGCGGCGGCCTTCTTCTGCAGCTTGGCCAGGTGGTCCGCGGCGGAGTCGGCCAGCAGGAAACCGGCCAGCGTCACGCGATGCGAGCGCCGGCCCATGTGCTGGTGCAGCGTCCCATCCAGACCGGGAATGCGCTGCCGCAGATAGTCCTGCTCCGTCTCCTGGCGGATCGTCTGCACCGCCTTCAGCTCGATGTCGTCGATCATCGGCGCAGCCATGGCTCAGTCCACCAGCGCGATGCCGAGGGCGTCGGCGGCTTCTTCCAGCCGCTCGGCAAGGGCGTCGTTTGCCGCGTCATCGCCGAATGGGGTTGGGTGCGGCACGGCCGGCCGGTCAGCGACGGCGGCGAGTACGCGGGCCAGTGCGGCGGTGGGCGACGCGGCGTGGGGAACGCCTGATAGTGGCGGTCCGGCGGGCGGATCGGGTGGTGACCACGCCGCAGCCGGCGTTGCCTGGCCACGCAAGGGCGTGGTGCGCGCCGTGGTGGATGCTGCGGTGCCGTCGTTCCGCATGGTGATCACGGC
>DASQCX010000878.1:0-2144 GCA_035634455.1 Burkholderiaceae bacterium | reverse complement strand
GCCTTCGCGCGACGGCCGGTCAGTCCGGCAGCCGGCTGAACTCCATCACCCAGTTGGTCTCCCACGGGCCGTCGGGCGCGCCGGCCGCGCCCGCGAGCGCGAAGTCCTGCGACCAGCGCGCGCGGTCCGGGCCCAGGCGTTCCCACAGGAAGCGCACGCGCACCGGGCGGCCGTCGTCCTCGTCGTCGCCGGCGAAGCGGCCGACGTCGCCGTTCCAGCCGCCGATCACCGGCGGGCTGACGCGGCCGTCGCGGCTGCTGACCCAGTGGATGTGCCAGCGCTGCGTGGCGAGGTCCAGCGCGCGGAAGCTGAGGCCGCCGACGCCCATGTCGTGGAACACGTTGTCGTCGACCGAGACCAGGCCGCCGAGGTGGCTCCAGGCCTGGTGCGTGGCGCTGAACTCGATCCAGTCCGTGCTGCCGACGTGGCGCTGGCGCAGGCGGCGGTTGGCGATGTGCCAGCGGCCGACGAGGAAGTCGAAGTCGTGCGGGCGTCCGATGTAGTCGTCGTGGGTCATGGTGTCAGGCTTCCTGGGGTTGGCGGCGGCGCAGCGCCGAGCGGGCGGTGGGTGCGAGCCGCAGCTGCGTCGGCTCGCCGGAAAGGTGGGCGCGCCACTCGGCGCGGGCCAGGCAGCCCGAGGCCTGCAGCAGCGCGGCGTGGCGGCGCTCGGCGGCCTCGTCGTCGAAGCGGGTGAGCCAGGCCAGCACGGGCTCGTTCTCGCGCACCGGCAGGCGCGGGAAGTCGTTGGGCGCGGTCTCGCTGGTCCAGCAGGCCAGCAGGTCGCCGCCGACGCCCACCCACCACGGGTGCACGCACTGGTCGAACGCGTGGACGAGCGCCTCGTCGGCCGGCCGGCGCAGCGGGCAGATCGTGATCGTGAACACGCCGCCCGCGCGCGGCGTCGCGCCGACGTCCGCGCGACGCTGCAGCGCCGCCCGCAGGCCCTGGTCGCAGCCGAGCGGGCGTAGCAGCAGGACGTTGTCGCTGTCGACCATCGTGGCGTTGGCGGCGTCGCGGTGCGCCTGCCAGACCGGCCCGAAGTAGAACGCGGCCAGCGCGTCGGCGCGGGCGGCCATGTCGGCGAAGCCGCGGATCCAGACGAAGCGGTCGGGGTCGTCCAGGTCGCGGAAGGTGGCGAGGACGGGCATGCCGGCGTCCGCCTGCGCCTCGACGAACTCGCGCTCGAACAGCGCGATCAGCTCGTCGCGGCGGCCGGGATGCAGCGTGTACTGGCGCAGCTCGAGGACGGACAGCGCCTCGGCGGCTTCTGGCAATGACATGGCGGGACTCCTGTTGCGATCGATGAAGCCATCTTCGCGAGCAATAGCTGCCACCGCATGTCATGTATTTGAGGCAGACTGCGGTTCATGCGTGCCAGCCGCCTCCTGTCGCTCCTGATGCTCCTGCAGAGCCGCGGGCGCCTGAGCGCGCAGGCGCTGGCCGAGGCGCTGGAGGTGTCGGTGCGCACCATCCACCGCGACGTCGACGAGCTGAGCGCCGCCGGCGTCCCGATCTGGGCCGACCGCGGGCGCCTCGGCGGCTTCCAGCTGCAGCCGGGCTGGCGCACCAAGGTCGACGGCCTGACCGCGCCCGAGGCGCAGGCGATGTTCCTCGGCGGCCTGCCCGGGCCGGCGTCGGAGCTGGGCCTGGGCGAGGCGATGGCGTCGGCGCAGCTCAAGCTGCTGTCCGCGCTGCCCGACGGCTGGCGCGAGGACGCGCGCCGCGTCAGCGCGCGCTTCCACCTCGACCCGATCGACTGGTACCGCGGCCCGTCCGCCACCGACCACCTGCCGGCGATCGCGCAGGCCGTGTGGGGCGAGCGCCGCGTCGCGCTGCGCTACGAGAGCTGGAAGGGCGAGGTGTCGCGCCGCGTCGACCCGCTGGGGCTGGTGCTCAAGGCCGGCATCTGGTACCTGGCGGCGCAGGTGGGCAACGGGGTGCGCACGTATCGGCTGTCGAACATCCTGGAACTCGAGGTCACCGAGGAGACCTTCGAGCGTCCGGCGGACTTCGACCTCGGCGCGTGGTGGCAGGCGTCGACCAGGCGCTTCGAGAAGGAGCTGGCGACGGACACGGCGCAGCTGCGGGTGTCGGCGTCAGGGATGAAGGCCTTGCGCGACCTCGGCGCGGCGGTGGCGCAGGCG
>DASQCX010000877.1:0-4185 GCA_035634455.1 Burkholderiaceae bacterium | reverse complement strand
ACCGCGATGGCCTTCTGCGGCTTGCCTTCGGCCTTGCTCTGGAACGAGGTCGCGACCATGAAGAACATCAGCAGGAAGAAGATGCAGTCGATCAGCGCGATCAGGCCGATCTCGGGCTGCTCGTCGTCGCCGAGGTCGATGCGCATCAGACGCTCCCCGGCCGGACGCAGTCGTCCAGCACGCGGTCCAGCTGCTCCTCGAGCGCGAGCCCGCAGGTCGTCAGGCGGTGGCGGAAGTAGTGGTGCAGCGCGAGCGAGGGCAGCGCCACGCTCAGGCCCGCCGCCGTGTTGACCAGCGCCTTGGAGATGCCGCCGGCCAGCAGCGAGGCGTCGCCCATGCCGCCGGTGAACGCGATGACGTGGAAGGCCTCGATCATGCCGACGACCGTGCCGAGCAGGCCGACGATGGGGGCGACGGTCGCGACCACCGCCAGCGGATAGGCGCGCTGCTGCTCCAGCCGCAGCGCGCGCGACGCGATCTCGCCGGCGCGCGTGCCCAGCACCTCGGCGGGCCAGCGCGCGCGGTTGGCGACGAGAAAGCGCAGCGTCGCCGCGAGCACGCTGCGGTCGCCGGCCAGGCGCTGGGCGATCTCGTCGAAGCGGCCGGCGCGCCACAGCGGCAGGACGGCGTCGACCAGCCCGGGCGGAACGACCGCGGACGGGCGGAAGCGGTGCAGCCGCTCCAGCGTCACGGCGAGCATGAGCAGCGACAGCGCTGCGATCACCCAGATGCCGGCGCCGCCGGCGGCGAGTTGTTGGAGGAGATTGATCTGCAAGGGGCGGCTCGTGGTGGAAACGTGGAGGGGACTCGCCGTTCAGGACGAGACGACGACCGAGAAGAAGGCGCGCTCGGTGTCGTTGCTGAGCTTGAACAGCAGGCGGTGCGGGCCGCGCGCGAGATGCACGCGGCGCCGGCCCTCGGACAGCGAGAGGCTGGCGACGTCCTCGTCGCGGAAGAAGTACGGGTAGTGCAGCCACGGCTTGTCGCCGAGCGCGCCGACCCACACGAGGCGGCCGTCGAGCCACATCTTCGAGTCGTCGTCGGCCGCGATGGTGAGCCAGACGTCGCGCTCCTCGTCGACGCGCAGCTCGGTGGTCGCGTAGTACACGGCGTTGTCGGCCACGCCCGGCGGGATGAACGGGTAGAACCCGCGGCTCGCGTACTTCCAGGTGAGCACCTGCCCGCCCTGGCCGCGGTAGGCGCCGTCGAGGTCGACGTCTTCCTCGGGCGGATAGACCGTGTCGATCGAGGACTCGTGGCGGCCTTCGAACGGCCCGATCACGTACCAGCTGTCGATGTAGACGCGGGTCGCGAAGGTGCCGCCGGCGCCGAACATGCGGCCCGAGCCGGTGCGCACGGCGGCCGGGTCCACGGCCGGAGCGTCGACGTAATGGACCAGGTCGTGGCTGCCCGGGACCGGCGCCCGGGCCAGGTCGATGGCGCCGCCGCGCGCGGTGAGCGGGAAGTCCGCCGAGAGGTCGCGCGGGCCGCTGTCCTTCTCGTCGGCGATCTTGCCGCCCTCGACGCCCTTGACGCCTTCGCGGTTGACCGATCGCCCGCTCGCCGCGCCGTCGATGCCGACCCGGCCCTGCGCGTCACCGAGGCGGATCATCGACGCCAGCTGATCCTTGCGCGAGCGCAGGTAGCCGGCGGCGACCTGCTGCTGGCCGGTCGATCCCGACGCCGCGACCTGGCTCGCGGCGGCGTTGGCCACGTTCTGCGCGGCGATCTGCGCGCGCGTGGGCAGCACCACCGGCAGGCCGGTATTGCGCGCGGCGTTGCGGGCGCGCTGGCCATCGAGCTGGTCGCGCGCGCGGCGCTCGAGCGCGGCGACGATGTCGGCGGCCTTCGCTGCGCTCGCGGCCGGCGCGCGCGCCGCGGCCTGGGCGTCGATGACGCGCCGCGCCTCGGCCAGCGGCTGGCTCGTCAGCCGCGCGAGTTCCGCCGCGCGACGCGCACGATCCGCCGCGTCGATCGCGGCCGACAGCGCCCTGGCGCGCGCGACCAGCGCTTCGGGCGACGACACGTCGTCCGCCGGGGCCGACGCGCCGCCGGCGGCACCGTCCGCGGGCGCGCTCGCGCCGAGCTCGCGCGCGATCGCGTCGAGTCGCTGCACCCGCCGCTGCAGCTCGCGCGACTCGGTCGCCGCGACCTGGGCGTCGGCACGCGACGCGCGCGCGGCGGCGACGCGCCGTTCGTCCGCGGCGCCGAGCCCGGGCAGCACCGACAGCACGCCGATCAACGCCACATGGGCCGCGATCGCGAGCGTGAGATAGGGTCGGGCGACGGCCGCACGCCGGGCACGGCCGGCCAGCCGATCGCTCGCGACGAAGGCACGCGGCCCGTTCATGGCCGGCGGCGGATCGACGGTGGGCGGAAGCGACGCGTTGTTCAAGGCAGTGCCGGCCATGGGCGGCCGCAAGTGTGTCGGCCCGTTCGAGGCCTACGCCGCCACCCTGTCGCTCATCTTCCCCAACCACCGGTACAGCGCGATCGTCGCCGCCACGAAGCCCGCGCCGCCGAGCCACAGCCCCGCGGTCGCGAAGCTGTCCCCGACGAGGGCCAGCGGCGCATCCTTGCCGCTGAACACGGTCAGCGCCGCGATGGCCACGCCGAACAGGCCTTCGCCGACGATCATGCCGCTGGCCAGCAGCACGCCGAGCTGCTTGGCGGAGGCCGGCTTGGCCGAGGCTTCGGCGCGGCGCTCCCAGGTCCAGCCGACGAAGGCGCCGACGACCACCATCAGCGTCGTCGACATCGGCAGGTAGATGCCCAGTCCTACGGCCAGCGGCGGCAGCTGGACGTGGCTGCCGGGCCTGCGCAGGCGCTTGATCGCCTCGTCGGCGACGACGAGCACCACGCCCAGCAAGGCGCCCTTGCCGAGCAGGTTCCAGTCGAGGTCGCCGCCCAGCACGCCCTTGGCGAGTGCCGAGATCAGCGCGGCCTGCGGGGCGGCCAGGGCCTTGGCGGTGGCCCCCGGCGCGCCGGCGAAGCCGTAGGCCTTCTGCAGCAGGTCGAGCACCGGCGGGATCACGAGCGCGCCCGCGACGGTGCCGATGGCCAGCGCCACCTGCTGGCGCCACGGCGTGGCGTCGACCAGCTGGCCGGTCTTGAGATCCTGCAGGTTGTCGTTGGCGACGGTGGCCGCGGCGATGACGACGGCCGTGACGAACAGCGTGAAGGCCACCAGCGCCTGCGCGGCGCCCGCCGGCAGCATCGGCTTGACGACGAGCGCGATCAGCAGCGCGCAGGTGATGACGACGATGATGCCCACGCCCGAGAGCGGGCTGTTGCTCGAGCCGATCAGGCCGGCCATGTAGCCGCACACGGCGGCGACGAAGAAGCTCATCAGCGCGATGAACGCGATGCCGCCGGCCACGAGGATGACGCTGGCCGAGCCCAGGCCCGCGCCCGCGCTCATGTCCGCCAGCAGCCAGCCGATGGGCACCAGGCAGGCCAGCGTGACGCCGGCGACCCAGCCGATGGGCAGGTCCTGCTCGGTGCGCGGCAGCGTCGCGCCCTGGCCGGACTTGCGCACCCGCGACGCGGCCATCGCCGAGGCCAGGCCGCTGCCGACGGGCTTGACGAGCTTGACCAGCGTCCACACGGCGGCCACGGCGATGGCGCCCGCGCCGATGAAGCGCACCTGCTTGGCCCACACGTGGTTCGCGATGGCCGCCACGTCGGCGCTGCCGTCGAAGGGCAGCAGGCTGGTGAGCTGCGGCACGGCGCCGGCCCAGGCGATCAGCACGCCCACGAGCATCGCCACGCCGACCCACAGGCCGACCAGGTGGCCCACGGCCAGCAACGCCAGCGACAGGCCGAAGTCGACGCCGGTCGCCGCGTTGCTGCTGCGGCTCAGGCGGAAGAAACCCAGCACGTCGGCGGCGAAGACCTGGGTGTAGGTGATCAGGTTGAGCACGGCGGAGACCACGGTGCCGACGATCACCGCCATCAGGCCGTCCTTGCCTGCTTCCGCCGCCGCGGCGCCGCCGGCTTCCTCGCCGCCGGCGCCGACCTTGAGCACCTCGGCGCAGGCGATGCCCTCGGGGTACGGCAGGTCGGAGTTGGTGACCAGGGCGCGGCGCAGCGGGATCGAGTACATCACGCCGAGCACGCCGCCTAGGGCGCAGATCCAGAACGAAACCCAGTAGGGGAAGCCGCTCCACCAGCCGACCATGACCA
>DASQCX010000876.1:0-1903 GCA_035634455.1 Burkholderiaceae bacterium | reverse complement strand
GCTGGACCCGATGGTGTCGGCGTACTTCAAGAATGTCGGGCAGACGCGCACGCTGATCCAGCTGATCCAGGAGCGCAGCGAGATCCAGCAGATCGCCGGCCAGCAGATGAAGGAGAAGTTCGGCCAGTACAACCTGGAGCTGCAGGAGGTGCTGATCGGCACGCCCACGTCCGGCGCGCCCGGCGGGCAGATCGAGCAGATCCTGCTGCAGCTGCGCTCGCGGCAGATCGCGACGGAGCAGGTCGAGACCTACAACCGGCAGCAGCAGGCCGCGGTGAAGGAGCGCGAGCTGCGCGAGGCCGAGGCGCGTGCCAAGCAGCAGACGAGCATCACCGAGTCCGAGCTGTCGATCGTGGTGCAGTCGAACTCGGGCAAGGCCGATCTGGCGCGCGCGCAGCAGGAGGCGACGCGCATCCAGACATTGGCCGGCGCCGAGGCGAGCCGCATCCGCATGCTGGGCGAAGGCGAGGCGGGCAAGATCCAGGCGCTCGCCGGCGCCGAGGCGCAGCGCGCGGCGCGCGTCGGTGTCGCGCAGGCGCTGGCGATCGAGGAGCAGGTGCGTGCCTACGGCGGCCCGCGCTTCCAGCTCACGCAGCAGGTGATGAACCGCTTCGCCGAGGCCATCCAGACCTCGGGCGTGGACGTGGTCCCGCGCGTCGTCGTGGGCGGCGGCGGACGCGACGGCAACGGCGACGGCGCCGGCGTGACGACCAGCAACGTCATGCAGGGGCTGCTGACGCTGCTCCTCTCCGAGAAGATCGGCGGCGATGCCGCCGCGCCCTCGACCGCCCGGAGCGCCGAGGCGGAGGCGATCCGCCGCCAGATCCGCGAGGGCATGGAGAACGGCAAGCAGGAGCGGTGACGGCGGTTGGCGGCAAGGCCGGCCGGGCGGCGCGAAGCTGCGCCGCCCGGCCTTTGCCTGACCTGGGTGGATTCACCCCCGCTCGTGCAAGATGGTGAACCCACGCGCCTTGCCGGCCGATACCCGGCCTCGTGGGACGCCGCCGATTCCGCATCAGCCCCATCCTGTTCAGAAAGACCCTGCACCTCGCTTGGAAGGCGACGCGCAAGGCCTTGCTGAGTGGTGTCTTGCTGGGCTTTCTCGGGCTCTGCGCCCTGGGCTTCCTGGTCGGCCGCGAAGAGGTGCGCAACCCCGTCCCCGTGCCGACCGAGCAGGTGTTCGACAACCTGCAGGTCTACTCCTACCGCGACTCGCCCTCGGACACGACCGTCCACTTCGTCGTGGAGCTGACGGCGTTCGGCAAGCCGTTCGCGGAGTACGACGTGGACCAGCGGCGGTTCGTCACCAGCGGCTTCGGACGGCGCTACGACCGCGCGTTCAGCGGCGCGCACTACGCGACGCTCAGGCTTCGCGGGCACGCGGGCGAGGGCTGCTGGATCGCGGTGCCCGACTCCTCGACCATGGCGCTGACCCAGGGCCAGTTCGACGAGCTGACGCAGAAGACGCTCGACTACGTGCGGCCGGTCGGCATCGTCACCGGCATGCTCGGCCTGCTCTCCGGCTACTCGATCGGCTACCGGCTCGGGCAGTGGGAGGCGTCGATCGCCAACCCGCGCGTGCAAAGGGCGCTCCTCGCGATGCCCGGCATCCAGCGCATCCTCACGCGCGAAGCGTGGCGGCGCGTGCTGCTGGAGCCGGCGTTCATGAGCTCGCAGCCGGACGCGGCCACGTTCGCGACGGTCCTCGACCAGCAGCGGCTCTACAACCGCTTCTACCTGCTGGCGCTGCAGGACACGAGCGGGTTCATCCAGCACGAGGCCGACCGGCTGATGGCGGCGGGCCAGCCCGAGTACGCGCGCGCGATGACGTCGTTCGAATCGGCCGTGCGGCGCGCGAACACGGACAGCGTCACGCTCACCTCGCGCGACTTCCGCGCCATCG
>DASQCX010000875.1:0-9653 GCA_035634455.1 Burkholderiaceae bacterium | reverse complement strand
GCCCAACCCCTGGGTCGGCTGCGTCGTGGTGCCGGCTGCGGCCGCGGACGCCGGAGCGCCCGTCTTCGAGGGCGCCACGGCCCCGCCCGGCGGGCCCCACGCCGAGGTCGCCGCGCTGCGCGCGGCCGGCGCCGACATCGCCTTCGAGACGCGCGTCGACGGCAACCCGACCGCCTTCGTGCGCGACTGCGCCGGCAACCTCATCGAGTTCCTCCAGCCCTTCGAGCTGCGCCCCGGCCGCCCGGCCTGACGCCGCAGCACGCCTCCCTCTCCCACCGAAAGACCGACATGACCGTCCAGTACCTCAAGCAAGGCAAGCCCGCGCAGGCCAAGGCCGACCTCAACGCCCAAGTCCGCACCACGGTGGAGAACATCCTGGCCGACATCGAGGCCAACGGCGACGCCGCCGTGCGCGAGTACAGCGCGAAGTTCGACAAGTGGTCGCCCGAGTCCTTCCGCCTGAGCCAGGCCCGGATCGACGCCTGCATCGCGTCGCTGAGCCCGCAGACGCTGGCCGACATCAAGTTCGCGCAGGCCCAGATCCGCCGCTTCGCGCAGATCCAGAAGAGCTCGATGCACGACGTCGAGATCGAGACGATGCCGGGCGTGGTGCTGGGCCATCGCAACATCCCGATGAACTCGGTGGGCTGCTACATCCCCGGCGGCAAGTACCCGCTGATCGCCTCGGCGCACATGAGCGTGCTGACGGCCAAGGTCGCCGGCGTCAAGCGCATCATCGCCTGCGCCCCGCCGTTCGACGGCAAGCCCAGCCCCGAGATCGTGGCCGCGATGCACCTGGCCGGCGCCGACGAGATCTACTGCCTCGGCGGCGTGCAGGCCGTCGCCGCGATGGCCATCGGCACCGAGTCGATCGCGCCCGTCGACATGATCGTCGGCCCGGGCAACGCCTACGTCGCCGAGGCCAAGCGCCAGCTGTTCGGCCGCGTCGGCATCGACCTGTTCGCGGGCCCGACCGAGACCATGGTCATCTGCGACGACTCGGTCGACGCCGAGCTCGTCGCGGTCGACCTGCTGGGCCAGGCCGAGCACGGCCCGACCTCGCCGGCCTACTGCATCACCACCAGCAGGAAGATCGCCGCCGAGCTGCCCGCGGCCATCGAGAAGGTGCTGGGGCGACTGGACACGGCGCCGGTGGCCAGCGTCTCGTGGCGCGACTACGGCGAGCTGATCCTGTGCGACACCGACGAGGAGATGCTGCAGGAGGCCGAGCGCCTGTGCTCCGAGCACGTGCAGGTGATGACGAAGGACCCGGACTGGTTCCTGCAGCGCATGACGCGCTACGGCGCGCTGTTCCTGGGCCATCGCACCAACGTCAGCTACGGCGACAAGGTGATCGGCACCAACCACACGCTGCCGACGCAGGGCGCGGGCCGCTACACGGGCGGGCTGTGGGTGGGCAAGTTCATCAAGACGCACACCTACCAGCGCGTGCTGACGGACGAGGCCTCGGTGGCGGTGGGCGAATACTGCTCGCGGCTGTGCGGCTACGAGCACATGTCGGGCCACAAGGAGCAGGCGGACATCCGCGTGCGCCGCCTCAAGCAACCCGCCTGAGGTCGCGCCCAGATGCGTTCGTTGCAAGGACGGGTGGCCGTGGTCACCGGCGGCGCCGGCGGCCTCGGCGGCGCGATCTGCCAGGCGCTGGCCGCGGCCGGTTGCGCGGTGGTCGTCGGCTACAACAGCTCGGAAGGCCCGGCGCGCGAGCTGGCCGACCGGCTGCCGCCGGCGGCGCTGCCGCATGCCGCGCTGAAGGCGCCGGTCACCGACAGCGCCGCGCTGTCCGCGCTCGCGGCCGAGGTGCGCAGCCGCTATGGCCGCTGCGACATCCTCGTCAACTGCGCCGGCACGACGCGCTTCGTCGCGCATGCCGACCTCGACGGGCTGGACGACGCGCTGTTCGACCAGATCCTGGCCACCAACGTGCGCGGCCCGTTCGCCGCGGTGCGTGCGCTCAAGCCGCTGCTGGCCGCGAAGCGGGACGACGGCGCGACCGGCCTCGTCGTCAACATCTCGTCGATCGCCGCGGTCACCGCGATGGGGAGCAACGTCGCGTATTGCGCGTCGAAGGCCGCGGTCGACAACATGACGAAGTCGCTGGCGCGCGCGCTGGCGCCGGAGGTCCGCGTGCTGTCGGTGTCGCCCGGCCTGTCGGACACCGAGTTCGTCAAGGCGCTCGACGTCGCGTGGCGCGACGAACAGGCGGCGCGCACGCCGCTCAGGCGCCTCGCGCTGCCCGAGGAGGTCGCGGCGACCGTCGTGGCCGCGGCCACGCACCTGACCTTCACCACGGGCGCGGTCCTGCCGGTCGACGGCGGCCGTCCGCTGGCCTGAACTCCCAAGGAATCCCGATGAAACTCGCCACCCTCAAGAACGGCACGCGCGACGGCCGCCTGGTCGTCGTCTCGCGCGACCTCGCGCTGGCGGTCGACGCCGCGCCGATCGCCTCGACGATGCAAGTCGCGATCGAGCACTGGGACGCCGTCGAGGCGCCGCTGCAGGCCGTCTCCGCCGCGCTGAACGCGGGCCAGGTCGCCGGGGCGTTCCCGTTCGTGCAGGCGGACGCGATGTCGCCGCTGCCGCGCACGCACCAGTTCGTGGACGCGTCGGCCTTCCTCAACCACGGCAACATCATGGAGGAGGCCTACGACCTCACCGTGAAGAAGACCGCGGGCATCCCGGTGCTGGTGCAGCGGCAGTCCGACGACTTCTGGGCCCCGCGCGACGACTACCCGTTCCCGACCGAGGCCGACAACGGCGACTTCGAGGGCGAGTACGCGGTCATCGTCGACGAGATTCCGATGGGCAGCAGCGCCGCGGCGGCCGAGTCGCGCATCCGCCTGGTGACCATCCTCAACGACGTCAGCATGCGCGCCCACCTGTTCCGCGAGCTGCAGATGGGCTTCGGCTTCATCAACGCCAAGCCGGCGACGGTGTTCGCGCCGGTGGCGGTGACGCCCGACGAGCTGGTCAACGGCTGGCGCGGCGGCCGCGTGCAGCTGGACCTGCACGTGCATCGCAACGGCGAGCGCTTCGGCCACCCGAACGGCCGCGAGATGGACTGGAGCTTCGGCGAGCTGCTGGCGCACCTGGCCTACAACCGCAACCTGCGCGCGGGCACCATCCTGGGCTCGGGCACGGTGTCGAACAAGGCCTACCGCGAGGTCGGCTCGGCTTGCCTGGCCGAGCGCCGCGCGGTCGAGAAGATCGACACCGGAGACTCCACGACGCCGTTCCTGAAGTTCGGCGAGACGCTGCGCTTCGAGGTCTTCGGCACCGACGGCCAGTCGGTCTTCGGCGCGATCGAGCATCGCTTCGTGCCTGCCGGCGAGCGGGGAGCGGCGGCGTGAGCGGCCCGTACGACATCGTCGCGATGGGCGCGGGCCACAACGGCCTGGTCGCCGCGGCCTACCTCGCCAAGGCCGGCAAGAAGGTGCTGGTGCTGGAGCGCAAGCCCTATCCGGGCGGCGGCGTGTCGACCCAGCAGCTGAACACGCCGGGCTACTGGCATGACGAGCACTCCAGCGTGCACATCATGATCCAGGGCAACCCGATGCTGCGCCAGGACGAGCTCGGCCTGCTGTCCACGCACGGCCTGAAGTACCACTACTCGCCGGTGCCGCACGCGACCGTGTTCCCGGACCAGTCGGTGCTGTTCACGTACAAGGATGTCGACAAGACCTGCGAATGCTTCGCCAAGGTTTCCCCGAAGGACGCGGAGACCTACCGCGGCTTCGTGAAGATGAGCCAGCAGATCCTGCAGATGTTCATGCCGGGCCTGTACTCGCCGCCGCCGCCGCTGGGCGAGCTCGTCGCGATGCTGGATCGCAGCGACGAGGGCCGGCTGATGCTGGACTACATGAACCGGGACTGCCTCGACCTCGTCAACCAGCTGTACGAGAACGACAAGATCAAGATCCACCTGCTGCGCCTGGTCAGCGAGAACCTGCAATGCCCCGACGAGCTGGGCACCGGCATGGGTGTGCTGCTGATGCCCGGCATCATCCACACCTACGGCGTCTCGCAGCCCATCGGCGGCAGCGGCAAGCTGACCGAGGCGCTGGTGCGCTGCATCGAGTCGCACGGCGGCCAGGTGCGCTGCAACGCGGAGGTCGCGAAGATCACCACCTCCGGCGGCCGCGCCGACGGTGTGATCCTGAGCGACGGCGAGGCGATCAAGGCGCGCGACGCGGTGATCGGGGCGATCCATCCGCACGTCGTGCGCAAGTTCGTCGACGGCGTGCCCGAGCCGGTGCTCAAGCGCGCGGAGCGCGCGACGCTGGCGCCGTTCTCCATCATGGTCAGCCATTACGACCTGAAGGAGAACGCGAAGTTCCACGCGGGCGAGGAGATCGGGTACGCGACGATGCTCGAGTTCATGGCCAGCGACCGGCTGTCCGACATGCTCGACGACTTCGACGGCCTGCGCCGCGGCCGCATCACCGAGCGGCGCCTGTGCGCCGGCGGCGACGAGAGCATCGGCGACAAGACGCGCGTGCCGGCCGGCGCCGGCATGTTCCACGGCATCACCTTCGCGCCCTACAAGCTGGCCGACGGCCGCCACTGGGACGACGTGAAGGAGGAGATCGGCGACCTGTCGCTGGCGCACTACCGCCAATTCGTCTCCAACCTGACGAGCGACAACATCGTCGCCCGCAAGATCGTCAGCCCGCTGGACCTCGAGCGCTCCAGCCCGAACAGCATGATGCGCGGCGACCTGCACGGCGTGGCGCCCTACTTCTATCAGAGCGCGGGCCACCGCCCGACGCCCGACCTCGGCCAGTACACGGTGCCGGGCGTCGAGCGCCTGTACCTGGCCGGGCCGTTCCAGCATCCGGGCGGCGGCGTCTACGGCGCGGGCCGCGCCACCGCGATCCGCATGTTCGAGCAGCTGGGCATGGACTTCGGCGCCGTCTCCGGCGGCGCGCGCCAGGACACCGGCGTGCCCGCCACGATGCGCGCGAATGGCGCCGGCGGCGCCAGGGCGGGCATGGTGCTGCGCGGCGCGGCCGACGAGGAGCTGATGCACGTGGAATCGCTGGAGCGCGTCGGCGACGAGCTGGTGATCAAGGGCAAGAGCTTCGGGACGATGCCGATGGAAGCCAGGCTGGACGGCCCGTCCGCGCGCGCCGGACTCAAGATGCTCGGCCTGGGCAAGCTCGCATTCCTCGCGTCGCTGCCGTTCCGCGGCGGCAACAAGAACGGAGACAAGCAATGACGCACGTTGTCGTCACGGGTGCGCAGGGCTTCGTCGGCCAGGCGCTGGTCAAGCGGTTGTTGAAGGACGGCCTCGGCGGCAGGCCGGTGACGCGGCTGTCGCTGATGGACCTGCGCTTCGACGGCCTGCACGCGGACCCGCGCGTGCACCAGGTCGCCGGCAGCATCGCCGATCCCGCGGTGCGGGCGATGGCGTACGCGGCGCCGGTCGACGCGGTGTTCCACCTCGCCAGCATTCCCGGCGGCGCCGCGGAGAAGAACTACGAGCTGGGCCGCAGCATCAACCTCGACGCGACCGTCGGACTGCTGGAGGACCTGCGCGGCCAGGCGACGCCGCCGGCCTTCGTGTTCGCGAGCACGATCGCGGTCTACGGCGAGAAGCTGCCCGATCGGGTCGACGAGGCCACGATACCCGCCCCTGTATTGAGCTACGGCGCGCACAAGCTGGCCGGCGAGCTGCTGGTGGCCGACGCGTCGCGCCTGGGCTGGGTGCGCGGCTGCTCGCTGCGGCTGCCCGGCGTGGTGGCGCGGCCGGGGGACGGCGCGGGGATGATGTCCGCGTTCATGAGCCAGCTGTTCTGGCGGCTCGCGGCGGCGCAGCCGATCACGGTGCCGGCGTCGCCGGACGGCGTGGCCTGGTGGATCTCGGTGGGCGCCTGCGTCGACAACCTGCTGCACGCCGCCACCGCCGACGCGTCGACGATGAACGCGCGCCGCAGCTACCAGATGCCGGTGCTGCGGCTGACGATCGCCGAGGTCGTCGCCGCGCTGGCGCAGCGCTTCGGCGCCGATCGCGCCGCGCTCGTCACCTACGCGCCCGACCCGTTCATCGAACGCCTGTTCGCCGCCTACCCGCCGCTGGCCACGCCGCAGGCCGAAGCGTTCGGCTTCAAGAGCGACGGCCACGTCGACGCCCTGATCACCCGCGCGATGGCCGACTGAGCCCGCGCACTTCCGAAACCTGGAGACAACACGCATGAACATCGTCGGACTGGAAGAACTGGTCTTCGGCGTCGAGGACATGGACGCCGCCCGCCAGTACCTGCTGGACTACGGCCTGAACGAGGCCGAGCGCTCGGCCAGGGGCGGCCGCTACGAGGCGCTGGACGGCACGGCCATCGTGCTGCGGCACGCGAACGACCCCGGCCTGCCCGCGGCGAACGCGCCCTCGCCCAACCTGCGCGAGACGGTCCACGGCGTCGCCGACGCCGCGACGCTGAAGGCGATCGCCGACAACCTGTCCGCCGACCGCGAAGTGACGACGGACGCCGACGGCACGATCCACGCCGTCGACGACGGCGGCTACCCGATCGCGTTCCGCGTGACGCGCCGGCGCGCGATCGTCGCGCCGCACGTGGCCATCAACGTGCCGGGGCAGGCGGGCGGGCGCGGCGTCAACGTCGTCGCCGCCGACAAGGCCGAGAAGATCCTGCCGAGGTCGCTGTCGCACGTCGTCTACTTCGTGCCGGACGCGAAGAAGGCCGAGGCGTTCTACCAGGACCGCCTGGGCTTCCGCGTCACCGACCGCTTCATCGGCCTGGGCCCGTTCATGCGGCCGCAGGGCACGCTGGAGCACCACACGCTGTTCATGATCCAGAGCTTCAACAGCCACATGGTGGGCATGAACCACTTCACCTTCCACTTGGCCTCCGCCAACGAGGTGCTGCACGCCGGCTGGCGCTTCGCGCAGAAGGGCTACAAGAGCTTCTGGGGCCCGGGCCGCCACATCATGGGCAGCAACTACTTCTGGTACTTCAACAGCCCGTTCGGCGGCACGATGGAATTCGACGCCGACATGGACCTGCACGACGACTCGTGGACGCCGCGCGCGATGCCCCCGGGGTCCGACAACTCGCAGACCTTCCTGTTCACGCACGCCCCGAAGTGGGCCCCGGGCGAGTGACGGATGCCGGCCGATGAGCGGCGCCTCTGCGGGCTGGCCGAGCTGCCCGACGGCGAGTCGCGTGGCCTGCTGCGCGAAGGCAACGACGACCAGGTCTTCGCTGTCCGCCAGGGCGCGGACGTGTTCGTCTGGCTCAACGACTGCCCGCACAACCACCGGCCGCTGGAGTTCCGGCAGGACCGCTTCCTGTCGGCCGACGCGCAGCACATCGTCTGCTACGCGCACTCGGCCCACTTCGACATCCGCACCGGCGTCTGCTTCGCGGGCCCGTGCGAGGGCGAGCGCCTGATCCCGGTGCGCTCGCGCGTCGCCGACGGCGCCGTCTGGATCGCGCGCGAGCTGCCCACGCCATTCGATCCGATCTGAAGGACTTCCCATGTTCCAGTACTTCCCGACCAACTACGTGTGGAGCCTGTCCACGATGATCGCGCTGACCCACGGCGGCAACATCGGCGAGGTCGACGCGATGTGCCGCCCGATCCTGGAGGCGGCGACGGCGGGCGACGACCCGGGCACGCACGCGTTCTACGAGGCGTGGAAGGGCGGCGGCGACCGGCTGATCGCGCTGGCCGACGCGGACCTGGCGCGCGACCGCCGCCGCTCCGCCGGCGAGAAGCTGGGCCGCGCCGCGCTGTACTACGCGATCGCCGAGCGCATGCAGGCGCACGGCTTCGAGGCGCGGCTGGCGATGTACAAGCGCTCGCTGGAACTGTTCGCCCAGGCGCGCGAGCTGGCGCACGAGAACTGCGAGCGCGTCGAGATCCCGTACGAGGGCTCGCACATCAGCGGCCTGCTGGTGCGCGCCCAGGGCGTGGCCGGGCCCGCGCCCATCGTCGTCGTGATGAACGGCCTGGACAGCACCAAGGAGATGCTGCGCGCCAGCGTCATGGGCACGATGTTCGCGAGCCGCGGCCTGTCGGCGCTGTTCGTCGACCAGCCCGGCACCGGCGAGGCGCTGCGGCTGCAGGGCATGCCCGCGGTGCCCGACACCGAGGTCTGGGCCTCGCGGATCGTCGACTGGCTGTCGCGGCGCGCGGACGTCGACGCGAAGCGCATCGGCGCGCTGGGCGTCTCGCTGGGCGGCTACTACTGCCCGCGCGCCGTCGCCTTCGAGCCGCGCTTCGCGTGCGGCGCGGTCTGGGGCGCGAACCACGACTGGCGCGAGGTGCAGCAGGCGCGCCTGAAGCGCGAGGGCGAGAACCCCGTGCCGCACTATTGGAAGCACGTGCAGTGGGTGTTCGGCGCGAAGGACATGGACGAGTTCCTCGCCAAGGCCGAGGCCATGCACCTGGACGGCATCCTCGACCGCATCCGCGTCCCGTTCCTCGTGACGCACGGCGAGAACGACCGCCAGATCCCGCTGAAGTACGCGCAGCGCACCTATGACCAGCTGGTCAACAGCCCCAAGCGCGACCTCGTCGTCTTCACGGCGCGCGAGGGCGGCGTCGAGCACAGCTCGCTGGACAACCCGTTCAACGCCGGCAACGCCATCGCCGACTGGCTCGCCGAGCAGCTCGGCGGCATGGTCGCCTGAACATTCTTTCGCGGAGACATCCATGGCACTCGTCAACAAGGTACTGGTGGTCGGCGGCGGCATCGGCGGCATGTGCGCCGCGATCCAGCTGCGCAAGCAGGGCGTCGAGGTCGAGCTCGTCGAGCTGAGCCCGGGCTGGACGGTCTACGGCGCCGGCATCACGATCAGCGGTCCGACGCTGCGCGCGCTGCGCACGGTGGGCGTCGCCGACGAGGTGCTCGCGCGCGGCGGCAACTGGTCGTTCATCGACATCTGCGGCGGCGACGGCAACGTGCTCAACACCGTGCCCGTCGCCCATGCCGACGGCGCCGAGGACCTGCCGCCCGCCGGCGGCATCATGCGGCCCGTGCTCGCGGACATCCTCGCCAAGGCCACGCGCGCCGCGGGCGTCCATGTGCGGCTGGGCCTCACCTTCGAGGCGATGACGCAGGACGACGGCGGCGTCGACGTCCTGTTCACCGACGGATCGACGGGCCGCTACGACCTGGTGGTCGGCGCGGACGGCCTGATGTCCAAGGTGCGCACGACGATGTTCCCCGGCGCGCCGGAACCCGTGTTCAGCGGTCAGGGCTCGTGGCGCATGGTGGTGCCGCGCACGCGCCGGAACTCCACGATCTTCATGGGCCGCACCACCAAGGCCGGCCTGAATCCGGTGAGCGAGGACGAGAGCTACCTGTTCGTGCTCGACCAGCGCGACCGCTTCGACTTCATCCCCGCCGACCAGTGGCCCGCGCTGCTGGCCGACCTGATGGAGGAATTCGGCGGCGCGGTCGGCGAGGTGCGGCAGGGCTTGCGCGACGGCAGCATCTCCGCCGAGCGCCTGATCTACCGCCCGCTGATGGGGCTCATGCTGCCCGGCCCGTGGCATCGCGGCCGCGTCGTGCTGCTGGGCGACGCCGTGCATGCGACGACGCCGCACCTGGCGTCGGGCGCGGGCCTGGCGGTCGAGGGCGCGGTCGTCCTCGCCGAGGAACTGGCGCG
>DASQCX010000874.1:0-2080 GCA_035634455.1 Burkholderiaceae bacterium | reverse complement strand
GACCTGCCCGGCGCGCTCGCGCGTCCCGCGCCTGCGCGCGAGGCCGTGTTCGAGCCGTTGGATCGCGCGACCGCGCAGTTGGTCGTCTACACCTCGGGCACCAACGGCGAGCCGCTGGCGATCACCAAGCGGCTGGCGCAGCTCGACGCCGAGGTGCACGCGCTGGAGGCGCGCTTCGGCGCGCTGTGCGACACCGGCCTGGCGCCGGCCAACCTCGCGCCCGAGGCGATGCCGGGCCTGGTCGATCCTGCGGCCGAGGTCGAGACGCCGACGATCTGGGCCACGGTCACGCACCAGCACATCTACGGCCTGCTGTTCCGCGTGCTGTGGCCGCTGGCCGCCGGCCGGCCGTTCGCGGCGCAGCGCCTCGCGTTCAACGAGGAGATCGCGCAGCGCATCCACGGCCCCGCGGTGCTCGTGGCCAGCCCCGCGCACCTGCGCCGGCTGCCGGAAGCGGTCGACTGGTCGGCCGCGCGCGCCGGGCTGCGCGCGGTGTTCTCGTCCGGCGGCCCGCTGCCGCCCGAGGCCGCGGAGAGCGCGCTGGCGCTGCTGGGCGCGGCGCCGGTGGAGGTCTACGGCAGCTCCGAGACGGGCGGCGTCGCCTGGCGCCAGCGCGCGCGCCACGGCGACACCTGGCAGCCGCTGCCGGGCATCGCGTTCCGCATCGAGGACGGCGAGCTGAGCGTGCGCTCGCCGCACCTGCCCGACCTCGAGTGGTACCGGACGTCGGACCGCGCCAGCCCGGCCGGCGACGGCATGGACGGCTTCGAGCTGCACGGCCGCGCCGACCGCATCGTCAAGATCGAGGAGAAGCGCGTGTCGCTCACGGCGCTGGAGCAGCGCCTGGCCACGAGCGGGGACGTCGCCGAGGCGCGCGTGCTGATGCTGGCCGACGAGCAGCCCGTCGTCGACGCCGCGGGCGTCGCGCTGCCGCACGCGGCGCGTCCGGCGGCGGTGGTGGCGCTCAGCGCGGCGGGCCGCGCGAAGCTCGCGCGCATCGGCAAGCCGGCGCTGGTGGCCGAGTTGCGGGCGCTGCTGCTGGCGGCGGTCGACCGTGTCGCGCTGCCGCGCCGCTGGCGCTTCGTCGAGGCGCTGCCCGCGAACGCGCAGGGCAAGAGCACCGAGGCGCTGCTCGGGGCGCTGTTCGCGGCGAGCGCCGACGCGCGGCCGCTGCGGCCGCAGCCGACCTGGCGCGTCGTCGAGCCGGCGCGCGCGCAGGCCTCGATCGAGCTCGACGCCGCGCTGAAGGTGTTCGACGGTCATTTCCCGGGCGCGCCCATCCTGCCGGGCGTCGCGCAGGTCGACTGGGCGATCGCGTTCGCGCGCGAGCGCTTCGAGATGCCGCCGCGCTTCGTCCGCATGGACGCGCTCAAGTTCTCGCAGCCGGCGCTGCCGGGCATGCAGGTCGAGCTCGACCTGCAATGGAACGCCGCGACGGGCACGCTGCAGTTCGAATACCGCTCGGGCGCGGGCCGCCATTCGACGGGCCGCATCGTGTTCGCCGGCGCGGAGGGCGCGTGATGGCCGCGTCGTTTCGTCCCTGCGCGGTGATCCCGGTCTACAACCACGGCGAGGCCGTGGGCGCCGTCGCGGCCAGCGTGCGCGCCAACGGGCTGCACTGCATCCTCGTCGACGACGGCAGCAGCGCGGACTGCGCCGCCGTGCTGGACGCGCTGGCGCAGGCGAGCGACGTCACGCTCGTGCGCCTCGCGCTGAACCAGGGCAAGGGCGGCGCGATGATGGCCGGCCTGCGCGCCGCCGCGGCCGCCGGCTATTCGCACGCGCTGCAGATCGACGCCGACGGCCAGCACGACGCCGGCGACATCCCCGCGTTCCTGGCCGCCGCGACCGCGCGACCCGATGCCGTGATCTGCGGCGTGCCGGTCTACGACGAGTCGGTGCCCACGGGACGCCTGATCGGCCGCTACGCGACGCACGTGTGGGTGTGGATCAACTCGCTGTCGCTGGAGATCCGCGACTCGATGTGCGGCTTCCGCGTCTATCCGCTCGCGCCGGTCGTCAGGCTGTTCGACGAGGCGCGGCTGGGCCGTCGCATGGACTTCGACCCCGAGGTGCTGGT
>DASQCX010000873.1:0-1700 GCA_035634455.1 Burkholderiaceae bacterium | reverse complement strand
AGCGCGGACGCGACGGCTTGGCGAACACGATGCGGCGCAACGCGCGCAGCTGCGGTCGCAGCCACGACGGCGAGCGTCCGCCCGCGAGCGCGCGCAACGCGACGGCGCGGCGGATCAGCGGCTTGGAGGCGAACGGCATGGGCCCAGTCTGGGCGTGCGCCGCGCGGGCGTCAATACGGATGGAGGCTATCCGCGACGGCGCGCGATCACGCGAAGCGATCGCGCGCGGGCGCAGCCGCGCGTGACGCGGACGCCGGCGCGGGCCGGCCGTCCGCGGGCGACGCGTCAGGCGCGTTCCTGCACCCAGCCCTGCACGCTGGCGAGCGCGCCCGCCAGCTTGGAGGCGTCGGTGCCGCCGGCCATGGCCATGTCCGGCTTGCCGCCGCCCTTGCCGCCGACCTGCTGCGCCACGAAGTTGACGAGCTCGCCGGCCTTGATGCGGCCGATCGAGTCGGCGGTGACGCCGGCCGCGATCTGCACCTTGTCGCCGTCGACGGCGGCCAGCACGATGGCGGCGGTCTTGAGCTTGTCCTTGAGCTTGTCCATCGTCTCGCGCAGCGCCTTGGCGTCGGCGCCGTCGAGCTTGGCGGCCAGCACCTTCAGGCCCTTGATGTCGACGGCCTTGGAGACCAGCTCGTCGCCCTGCGCCGAAGCCAGCTTGGCCTTGAGCTTCTCGAGCTCCTTCTCGAGCGCCTTGACGTGGTCGAGCACGTGCGCGAGGCGCGCCGGCACTTCCTCGGGCGAGGCCTTGAGCGTGGAGGCGACCTCGTCGACCGTGCTTTCCAGCGACTGCAGGTAGCTCAGCGCGTTCGCGCCGGTGACGGCCTCGACGCGGCGGATGCCGGCCGCGACGCCCGACTCGGCAACGATCTTGAACAGCCCGATGTCGCCCGTGCGCTCGACGTGGGTACCGCCGCACAGCTCCTTGCTGGAGCCGATCGTCAGCACGCGCACCTCGTCGCCGTACTTCTCGCCGAACAGCATCATCGCGCCGGACTTCTGCGCATCGTCGATGGCCATCACCGTGGCGTTGGCGGCGGCGTTGGCCAGCACTTCGGCGTTGACGATCTCCTCGACCTTGCGGATCTGCTCCGCGGTCATCGGGCCGGTGTGCGCGAAGTCGAAGCGCGTGCGCTCCGGGTTCACCAGCGAGCCCTTCTGCTGCACGTGCGCGCCGAGGACCTCGCGCAGCGCCTTGTGCATCAGGTGGGTGGCGCTGTGGTTGCGCACGGTGCGGGCGCGGCGCTCGACGTCGACCTTGGCGACGAACGCGTCGCCGACCTTGACCGTGCCCTCGACGATGCGGCCGTGGTGGCCGAACACGTCGGCCTGGATCTTGACCGTGTCCTCGACCAGCATGCGCGTCGTGGCGTTGCGCAGCTCGCCGGTGTCGCCGACCTGGCCGCCGCTCTCGGCGTAGAACGGCGTCTGGTCCAGCACGACGACGGCGTCGTCGCCGGCCGTGGCGGAGTCCACCGGGCTGCCGTCGACGTACACGCCGACGACCTTGACCGTCTCCAGCACCAGCGTCTCGTAGCCGTGGAAGGCCGTGGGCACGCCGTCGTAGGCCAGGCCCTGGGCCATCTTGAACTTGCCGGCCTGGCGGCCGCGTTCCTTCTGTTCCTCGAGCAGCCGGTTGAAGCCGGCCTCGTCCACCGTCACGCCGCGCTCGCGGCAGACGTCGCCCGTCAGGTCGACCG
>DASQCX010000872.1:0-3647 GCA_035634455.1 Burkholderiaceae bacterium | reverse complement strand
GTGCCCGAGCGCGGCATATATCAGCCCGGCGGCCATGAACATCGCGGCCTTCGCCGTTGCATGCGCCATCGCCTGCACCATGCCGCCGGCGAGGGCGCCGCCGCTCACAAGCTTCGCCGACACTGGATCGAAGGCGAGTGGAAACATCAGGAACAGGTAGCCGATCTGCGCCACCGTCGAATAGGCGATCAGCAGCTTCAGGCGACGCTGTCGCAGCGCGACGACGCTGCCGAGCACGATCGCCGCCGCGCCCAGCACCGCGAGCAGCTGCGCCAGCGCGAAGCTCGGCAGCTGCACAAACACGTCGAACCACAGCCGCACGACGATGAAGAAGGAGCCTTTGACCACCAGCGCCGACAGTACCGCGCTGGCGGCGGCCGGCGCGCCGGCATGGGCGGGCGGCAGCCAGAGGTGCAGCGGGACAAGCGCGGTCTTGGCGAGGAGTCCCACCGTCATTAGGGCGGCTGCAACCAGGATTGCGGGCTCTGCCTGCACCCGGTGGGACAGCAGGATGATATCGAGGGTGCCATAGCTGCCGTAGAGCAGCGCTGTGCCGACCAGATAGAGCACCGAGCCCAGGAGCGCGAACATGAGATAGCGCAGCGCGGCCTGGAGCGTCTCCGCGCGACCGTCCAGGCAGACCAGCGGCACGGCAGCAAAGGTCAGCAGCTCCAGCGCGACGTAGAGCGTGAACAGGTCGCCGCCGAGGAAGACCATGTTCAGCGCCCCCCAGATCGCCGGCAGCAAGACCCAGAACGCGAATGGTGCGCGCGATTCGTCCGATCCCGGCGGCGTTTGGAAATCCGCGCGGGCGAACACGCCGATGGCGGCGATCACGACGGCGGTGATCGCCATCATCGCTGCCGACAGCCCGTCCGCGCGCAATGCGACGCCCAGCGGCGGAGCCCATCCGCCGAGGAGATAGACGAGCGGGGCGCCCGTGCGCTGCAGCGCGACCAGGATCGCGATGGCGCTCGCGAGGCCGATCGGCATGGTTGTCAGCGCGATCCGTTCGGCCTTGCGTCCGCCGGCGACGAACGCGAGCAGCACGCCCGTCACCGGGACGGCGAGCGACAGCACCAGCAGGAACCCGCCCGCCGTCGTGACCTGCTCCGGAGCGGGCGCTGGATACGGCATCACGAGTCGGCGTGCTCGGTACCCGCGCGCGTCGGCGCGTCCGGCTCGAGCGTGGCCAGGCCGCCGGCCGCGAACAGCCGCAGCAGCAGCCCGACCGCCAGCGCGGTCGCGGAAAACGCGACGACCACCCCCGTGATGACCATCGCCTGCGGCACCGGATCGCCGCCGAACCCCGCCGCCGCGCCCTTGCGGGCGACGACGCCGAAGAGGAGGAAAACGCCGCTGCCAAGGAGATTGAAGGCAACGATCTTGCGCAGCGGCTGTGGATTCACGATCAAGCCGTAGAGTCCAAGTCCGACGATCACGGCGGCACACAGCCCGAATATCGTCGCGGCGCTCATTCGGCGCTCCTCTCCGGCGCGCCGGCCAGCAGCAGGCCGAGGGTCGCGGCGATGGTCAGCGTCATCGCGATTTCGATGCCGACGATCAGGGGCTTCGCGTAGGCTGCGGGATAGGCGAGGAATGCGGCGCCGAAGCAGAGTCCTCCGAGGCCGACCGCGAGGAAAACGCTGGGGCCGGCGACCAGCACGAGCCTCAGCCTCCGGCTGCTGATGGCCGGCGTGTCGGTCAATCCCGCCATCAACGCGAGCAGCCACATGGCAGCGAGAATGGTGCCGCCCTGGAAGGCGCCGCCGGGATGGTTGGCGCCTGCCCAGAGCACGTAGACGCCCACGACGACGCCGATCGGCGGCAGCAGCCGCGCGAGAAAAGCGAGCGTGCCGTGCGGGTCCGCCCGATGGCGCGGCCCGGGATGCCCGCCCCAGAAGCGGTCGCGCGCCAGCGACCACAGGCCGACGAGCGCGAGCAGCAGCACGACCTTCTCAAGCAAGGTATCCATGGCGCGAAACGCCATCAGGACGTTGGTCACCGGATTGCCGAGGCCGGTCGACGCCGCGTTCGCGGCGGCCGCAGGCGCCAGCGTGGGCGCCGGATCGGGCAGGAGAAACACGGTCGCCGCGAGCGCGGCCGCAACCGCCGCCGCAAGCAGCGCCGCCGCCGCCCGGACGGCTGGGTGCTCTGCTGGGGGGCGCGACTCTGCTGCTGCAGTCCGTGCGGCTGCCCCCAGCAACAGCACGCCGCCCAGGCCGCCGCTGATCGCCGCCTCCACGAGCGCTACGTCGACGGCATCGAGGCGCACCCACACGAGCGCAAGCAGCAGCCCATAGGCGACGAAGCCCACGACCGCAGCGAAGCTGTCGCGCGCGACGACCGTCCAGATCGCCATGCCCAGCACAACGGCAGCGAGCGCCATTTCGAGGGCCGATGCGATCGTCACGGTTGTGGTCCGTCCACCGTGAAGCTGCCGCTCCCTTCGCTCGCCAGTGCGGCGCGCGCGATCAACTGCGAAACCGTGGCCCCGGCCAGCAGCGCGAGCAGCCAGACGCAGACCAGCTTGAACCCGCCGCGCAGGCTTCCTGCATGCGGCAGAAGGCCGAGCACCACCAGCCCCAGACCCAAGTTGTCCGCCTTGGTGAGCGCGTGCAATCGCGTCAGCGTATCGGGAAAGCGAAGCAGGCCGACCGTGCCGGCGAGAAAGAAGAACGCGCCCGCCGAGATCGCGGTGACCGTCACGATGTCGAGCATGAATTTCATCCGCCCTCCGTCGATTCCGGAGCGCTCGCGCCGCCCTTCTTGATGAATGCGATGGAGGCGAAGGTGGCGAGGAGCGCGAGGGTGAGCGCGACGTCGATCGTCGCAGGCACCCCGGTCACTGTGCCGAGCAGCAGCAGGGAGGCGATTCCCGCCGTTCCGATGAGCTGCGCCGCCATCATGCGGTCGGCGTCTGCGGGGCCGCGCAGGACGCGCATGAGACCGAGCGCCAGCATCGCCAGGATGAAGCCAAGCGTCGCCGTCATGAACTCAGGCATGGCGGATCGCCTGTGCCAGCGCGCTTTCCTCGGCGGCCAATTGCGACGCCACGGGTTGGTCGACATCGAGACAGTGATAGACGAGCTGGCCGTTCTGGTCTCCGGCAGGGACGGTTCCCGGCAGCAGACTGGTGAGCGCGGCGAACGTGTTGCGCCAGCGGCCGGGCGGAAAGCGGACCGGATAGACCATCAATCCGGGTCGCAACGGCAGCCGCGGATCGAGCGCGCGCCGCGCGACATCGCCGCCGGCAACGACGGACTGCCACAGGAAGCGCAGCGTAAGTCGAACGAGCGCCATCGGCGACACGCGCGAGGAGTCCGGCGGCAGCAGCCGCAGGCTCGTCCATGTGGCGGCGAGAGCCGCCGCAACGGCGATCGGGAGATCGGCGGGTTCGTAACCCGCCAGCACCAGCCAGAGGATCAGGAACCCGGCTGCGCGCGCCAGCGCGTGAAACATCGAAGCGTTGGGGGCGCCTCCAGAACCACTTGCAGCCGGACCACTCGCTACGGGACCACTCATAGCGGGATCGCTCATAGGCCGCGCTCCGTCATCATGCTCAACCCCGCGCGACATCGCGATGTGCGACGCTGGCGTGCGACGGCGAGTGTGACTCAGAACCGCGTGCGAGTCGAACGCGACAT
>DASQCX010000871.1:0-1859 GCA_035634455.1 Burkholderiaceae bacterium | reverse complement strand
CTTTCCAGCCCGTACTGGCGCAGGAAGCCGTGCACGGTGGCGACGTCGAAGTCGTACTGGTGCTTGGTCGGCTCGCGCGGCTTGGGCTCGATCAGCACGTAGCCCGGCAGGCCGAGCTTGTGCTTGTGCTCGACGGCCATCTGCAGGAAGCGGCCGTACTGGCGCGACTCGCGCGCGAGGTCGGTGTTGAGCAGCGTCTCGTAGCCTTCGCGGCCGCCCCACAGCACGTAGTTCTCGCCGCCCAGGCGCTTGGTCGCATCCATCGCCTCCTTCACCTGCAGCGCGGCGAGCGCGAAGATCTCCGGGTTCGGATTGGTCGCGGCGCCGCTCATGAAGCGCCGGTGGCTGAACAGGTTGGCCGTGCCCCACAGCAGCTTCATGCCGGTGGCGGCCTGCTTCTCGCCCATCAGGTCGACCATGCGGCGGAAGTTGTCCACGCTCTCGCGCGGCGTCGCGCCTTCGGGGGCGACGTCGCGGTCGTGGAAGCAGTAGAACGGCGCCCCCAGCTTGGCGAAGAACTCGAAGGCGACGTCGAGCTTGGCCCTGGCGGCCGCCATCGGATCGGCGATGCGATGCCAGGGCCGCTCGAAGGTGCCGTCGTAGCCGAACGGATCGAAGCCGTTCCAGCAGAAGCTGTGCCAGTAGCAGACGGCGAAGCGCAGCTGGTCTTCCATGCGCTTGCCGAGGACGACGCGGTCCTTGTCGTACCACTTGAAGGCGAGCGGGTCGGCCGATTGCGGGCCGGCGTAGCGGATCTTGTCGATGCCGGCGAAGTAGTCGGTCATGGCGGGTCTCCTGGAGGGATGGAAGTCAGTCGCGCGGCATCAGGTCGCGGGTGCGGCGATAGAGCGCGCGGAAGCGTTCGAGGCGGGCCTGCAGCGCGGCGCGGCGTTCGGTGCGCGGCCGGAAGAGGGTGCGCGGCGCGGGCGGGCGACAGACCGCGCGCTCGTCGCGGCCCAGCGCCAGCCAGGCGAGCCGGCCCGCGCCCATCGCGCCGCCGGCCTCGGCGCCGTCCAGCGTCTGCAGCTCGATGCCCAGCGCGTCGGCGAGCAGCTGCGCCCAGTGCGCGCTGCGGGCGCCGCCGCCGACGAGCGCCAGGCGGCCGACGTCGGTGCCGGCGTCGCGCAAGGCCTGCAGGCCGTCGGCCAGGCCGAAGGCGACGCCCTCGATGACGGCGTGGCCGAGGCGGGCGGCGTCGGTCTCGTTGTCCAGGCCGAAGAACACGCCGCTCGCGTGCGGGTCGTCGTGCGGCGTGCGCTCGCCCGACAGGTAGGGCAGGAACAGCGGTGCGCGATCGCGCTCCGCGTCGGTCAGCGCCTCGACGCGCTCGAGCAGCGCCGCCTCGCTCGCGCTGCCGGTGAGCCGCGTCACCCACTGCAGGCAGCTCGCGGCCGACAGCATCACGCTCATCTGGTGCCAGCGTCCGGGCAGCGCGTGGCAGAACGCGTGCACGGCCGACGCGGGGTTGGGCCGGTAGCGGTCGGTGACGACGAACAGCACGCCGCTGGTGCCCAGCGACAGGAAGCCCTCGCCCGGCTGCACCGCGCCGATGCCCACGGCGCTGGCCGCGTTGTCGCCGCCGCCGCCAGCGATGGGCAGGCCCGCGGGCAACCCGAGCGCGAGCGCGACGTCGGGCGTCAGGTGGCCCGCGATGTCCGAGCCCTCGACCAGCGCCGGCATCTGCGTCGCCGTCATGCCGCCGGCCTGCAGCAGCTGCGGCGACCACGCGCGGGCGCCGACGTCCAGCCACAGCGTGCCGGCGGCGTCGGACATCTCGCTGACCGCGCGGCCGGTGAGCTGCAGCCGCAGCCAGTCCTTGGGCAGCAGCACCCGCGCGACCTGCGCGAACAGCTGCGGCT
>DASQCX010000870.1:0-8513 GCA_035634455.1 Burkholderiaceae bacterium | reverse complement strand
TGGTGCCCGAACCCAGCAGTTGCACGCGCAGACCACTCTCGGGAACCTTCTGGCCAGGCTTGACCATGTACATGCCCTTGAGAATCTGCTCTTCCGTACCAGCTTCCAGGCCAGGCATGGGGTAGTTCTCGTTCAGCAGGGTGATGTAGTAGAAGACGCTTTCCTGGTCTTCGACCATGCGCTTGAGGCCGCGCTGCATGATGACGGCGACTTCGTGCGCGAAGGTCGGGTCATAGGACACGCAGTTGGGAATCGTGCCGGCCATGATGTGGCTGTGGCCGTCCTCGTGCTGCAGGCCTTCGCCGTTCAGCGTCGTGCGGCCGGACGTGCCGCCCAGCAGGAAGCCGCGGGCCTGCATGTCGCCGGCGGCCCAGGCCAGGTCGCCGATGCGCTGGAAGCCGAACATCGAGTAGTAGACGAAGAACGGGATCATGACCCGGTTGTTCGTCGAGTACGACGTCGCCGCGGCGATCCAGCTGGACATGCCGCCCGCCTCGTTGATGCCTTCCTGCAGGATCTGGCCGGCCTTGTCCTCGCGGTAGTACATCACCTGGTCCTTGTCGACCGGGGTGTAGAGCTGGCCCTTGGGGTTGTAGATGCCGATCTGGCGGAACAGGCCTTCCATGCCGAAGGTGCGCGCCTCGTCGACGAGGATGGGCACGACGCGCGGGCCGATCTCCTTGTCGCGCAGCAGCTGGGTCAGGAAGCGCACGTAGGCCTGGGTCGTGGAGATCTCGCGGCCTTCGGCCGTCGGGTCCAGCACGCTCTGGAAGACGCTCAGCTCGGGCGCCTTGAACTGCTCGTCGGCCTTGGCGCGGCGGTGCGGCAGGTAGCCGCCCAGGGCCTGGCGGCGCTCGTGCAGGTAGCGCATCTCCGGCGTGTCGTCGGCCGGCTTGTAGTACGGGATCTTGGGCAGCTCGCTGTCCGGGATCGGGATGTTGAAGCGGTCGCGGATGTAGCGGATGTCGTCGTCGGTCAGCTTCTTGGTCTGGTGGACGGTGTTCTTGCCCTCGCCCGCCTTGCCCATGCCGTAGCCCTTGACGGTCTTGACCAGCAGCACGGTCGGCTGGCCCGTCGTGTTGTTGTGGGCGGTGTGGAAGGCGGCGTAGACCTTCTCGGGATCGTGGCCGCCGCGGCGCAGCTCGAACACCTCGTCGTCCGTCATGTGGGCGACGAGCTTGGCCGTCTCGGGGTACTTGCCGAAGAAGTGCTTGCGGACGTAGGCGCCGTCGTTGGCCTTCATGGCCTGGTAGTCGCCGTCCACGGTCTCCATCATGAGCTGCTTGAGCTTGCCGCTGGCGTCGCGCGCCAGCAGCTCGTCCCAGCCCTTGCCCCAGATCAGCTTGATGACGTTCCAGCCGCTGCCGCGGAACTCGCTCTCCAGCTCCTGGATGATCTTGCCGTTGCCGCGCACCGGACCGTCCAGGCGCTGCAGGTTGCAGTTGACGACGAAGATGAGGTTGTCCAGGCCCTCGCGCGCCGCCAGGCCGATCGCGCCCAGGCTTTCGGGCTCGTCCATCTCGCCGTCGCCGAGGAAGACCCAGACCTTGCGGCTGGCCGTGTCGGCGATGCCGCGGGCGTGCAGGTACTTCAGGAAGCGCGCCTGGTAGATCGCCATCAGCGGCCCTAAGCCCATGCTGACGGTCGGGAACTGCCAGAAGTTGGGCATCAGCTTGGGGTGCGGATAGCTGGACAGGCCATGACCGTCCACTTCCTGGCGGAAGTTGTCGAGCTGCCCCTCGCTCAGCCGGCCTTCCAGGAACGCGCGGGCGTAGATGCCGGGCGCGCTGTGGCCCTGGATGTAGAGGCAGTCGCCGCCGTGGCCCGCGCTCTCGGCGTGCCAGAAGTGGTTGAAGCCGGCGCCCAGCATGGACGCCAGCGACGCGAACGAACCGATGTGGCCGCCCAGGTCGCCGCCGTCCGCCGGGTGCAGGCGGTTGGCGCGCACCACCATCGCCATCGCGTTCCAGCGCATGTAGGCGCGCAGGCGCTTCTCGATCTGGATGTTGCCGGGGCAGCGCGCCTCCATGCCGGCGGCGATGGTGTTGACGTAGGCGGTGTTGGCCGAGAACGGCAGGTCGATGCCCTGCTGGCGCGCGTGGTCCAGCAGCTGCTCGATCAGGAAGTGGCCGCGTTCACGGCCCTCGACGGCGATGACCGCCGCCAGGGCGTCGGTCCATTCGCGGGTTTCCTGGGCATCGGCGTCGTTGGCGGCTGCGCCGGGAAAGGACGTGGGGATCGCGGACATGCCATGTCTCCTGTTCTTAGAGCGGGGGGTCTAAATCACGAACGGGCGCAGTGTCGCACAACATCCCCGCAATTTCAAATTGCGACAGTGCATTTTATATTGCGAAATATACATCGACGGACGGGCCGCGGCTCCAGGCATTCCCGTTCCGGAACGCGCCGCCGGCAACTCGATAATGCCTGGATGCAACCTGCTTCCGAGTCCGGCTCGACCCCGTCACCATCATGGGCGCAGCGCGTCTTCGGACGCTGGTGGCGCAGCCAGTCGCCGTCGCGCCAGGACCGCTTCGCCACGCTGGGCCCGCTGGTCTCCGTGCTGCTGTT
The DNA here is from genome assembly GCA_035634455.1 of Burkholderiaceae bacterium. Classification (GTDB taxonomy): domain Bacteria; phylum Pseudomonadota; class Gammaproteobacteria; order Burkholderiales; family Burkholderiaceae_C; genus Scleromatobacter. The sequence continues at coordinate 5,942 of DASQCX010000870.1, read as the reverse complement.
CCTGGCGGCCATCGTCGCCGCCTTCTGGACGCTGCGCAACGAGGAGATCGAGCGCGCGACCGACGCCGTGCGGCGCGACACCGAGGTCGCCCAGCAGCAGATCCGGGCGCGCCTGAGCGAGGACCAGGAGCTGATGGTGCGGCTGACGCGCGACATCGTCATGCACGACGTCGACACCGACAGCTTCTTCACGCAGACGGCCAGCTTCGCGCCGACCCGCCCCGAGCTGACGCAGGTCATCTGGCTCGGCGCCGACCGCGCGCCGCGCGCGACCTTCCTCGGGTCGATCTTCCGCGGCGCCGCCAGCCTGCGCAACAGCGCGGAGGACCCGTCGCTGCCGCGCCTGGGCGCCAACACCGCCTCGGAGGCCGCGTTCACGGCGGCGCGCAACACGCACGTGCCGCAGTTCTCCAAGCCGTTCATCGACGTCGACGGCACGGCCGTGTTCCAGGTGCAGATCCCGCTGATCTCGCACACCGCGTTCACGGGCGTGCTGGTGGCCGAGTACTCGATCGAGGCCTTGCTGCGCCATGCGGTGCCCGAGGAGGTGACCAAGCGGCGCGCGATCGAGGTGCTCGACGAGCACGAGGAGCTGCTGGCCAGCACGATCACGACGATGCCGGGCCGCCCGTCGGCGGTGCCGTCGATCGCGTTCGAGGCGCCGCTGGCGCCGGCGTCCAACGGGCTGATCCTGCGCGGGCTGGGCTATCGCACGTCGATCGGCCTGGTCTCCAACTCGCTGTTCTGGATGGTGCTGGCGCTGTCGGGCCTGACCGTGTGGATGCTGCTGGGCACCTGGCGCCACGTGCGGCGGCGCGCGCAGATCCAGAACGCCCTGGTGCACGAAACCAACTTCCGCCGCGCGATGGAGAACTCCATGCTCACCGGCATGCGCGCGATGGACATGGAGGGCCGCATCACCTACGTGAACCCGGCGTTCTGCGCGATGACCGGGTTCTCCGACAACGAGCTGGTCGGCCGGTTGCCGCCGTTCCCGCACTGGCCGCACGACCGCATCGAGGAGAACTCGCGCCTGCTGCAGCAGGAGCTGCAGGGCCGCAGCCCGGCGGGCGGCATCGAGGTCAAGATCATGCGCAAGGACACCTCGGTGTTCGACGCCCGCATGTACGTCTCGCCGCTGATCGACGCCAAGGGCGTGCAGACCGGCTGGATGACCTCGGTCACCAACATCACCGAGGCCAAGCGCGTGCGCGACCAGCTCTCGGCCTCGCACGAGCGCTTCACCACCGTGCTGGAGGGCCTGGACGCGGCGGTGTCGGTGCTGTCGGTGCAGCAGGGCCAGCTGCTGTTCGCCAACCGCTCGTACCGGCTGTGGTTCGGCTCCGACGCGCACATCCACGCGGTGCTGGCCGGCGGCATCGACGCCGACGTGCCGCCGCCCGACCTCGACACCGAGGATGGCGTCGACGGCTACGGCGGCCTGCCGCAGAACGAGCTCACGGAGGCCGGCACCTCGCCGCGCGAGGTGTTCGTCGAGTCGCTGGACAAGTGGTTCGACGTCCGCGCCCGCTACCTGCAGTGGACGGACGGCCGCCTCGCGCAGATGCTGATCGCCACCGACATCACGGCCCGCCTGCGCGCCGAGCAGCTGGCGCAGCAGCAGGCCGAGCGCGTCAACTTCACCAGCCGGCTGATCGCGGTCGGCGAGATGGCGTCGTCGGTGGCGCACGAGCTCAACCAGCCGCTGACGGCGATCTCGAACTACTGCAGCGGCATGGTCTCGCGGGTGCGCAACGAGTCCATCGGCACGGAAGACCTGATCGCCGCGCTGCAGAAGACCGCCAAGCAGGCCGAGCGCGCCGGCCACATCATCCACCGCATCCGCAACTTCGTGAAGCGGCGCGAGCCGCAGCGCCAGGTGGCGCAGGCGCGCGAGATGGTGGACGACGCGGTGGAGCTCGCGTCGATCGAGCTGCGCCGGCGCAACGTCGGCATCCAGGTCTACGTGGCGCAGCGCCTGCCGCCGCTGCTGGTCGACCCGATCCTGATCGAGCAGGTGCTGCTGAACCTGCTCAAGAACGCGGCCGAGGCGATCGACGGCGCGAACCTGCCGCTGCTGCGCCGCCACATCGAGCTGCGCGTCGTGCCGCGCTACACGCCCGACGAGGGCGGCGTGATCGAGTTCAGCGTCAACGACAAGGGGCCGGGCCTGAAGGAGGACGTCCTCAACCGTCTGTATGAAGCATTCTTTTCGACGAAAGTGGAAGGAATGGGCATCGGACTGTCGTTATGTCGCTCCATCATCGAGTCGCACCGGGGCCGGATACGTGCACAGAACCTCTACAATGGCAGCACGGTGGTGGGGTGCAGTTTCGCCTTCACCCTGCCGGTCGAGACAACGCAACGGGCGGATGCCGCGAACGCGCTGAGCACGTTCGAGGCCGGTGCCGCGCCCGAAGCGAACAGCAACGAATGAGCAGTCCGAAGCACGGAGTTTTGCTGCAATGAGCCTGATCCCCAAGAAAGGTACCGTCTACGTCGTCGACGATGACGAGGCGGTTCGCGATTCGCTGCAATGGTTGCTCGAGGGCAAGGATTACCGCGTCAAGTGCTTCGACTCCGCCGAGTCCTTCCTGTCGCGCTTCGACCCGCGCGAAGTGGCCTGCGTCATCGCCGACATCCGCATGGACGGCATGAGCGGCCTGGAGCTGCAGGATCGCCTGCTCGAGCGCAAGAGCCCGCTGCCCATCGTCTTCGTCACCGGCCACGGCGACGTGCCGATGGCGGTGTCGACGATGAAGAAGGGCGCGATGGACTTCATCGAGAAGCCGTTCAAGGAAGACGACCTCGTCGGACTGGTTGAGCGCATGCTCGACCAGGCCCGCTCCGCCTTCTCGCAGCACCAGGAACAGGCCAGCCGCGACGCGCTGCTGCAGCGCCTGACCACGCGCGAGGCGCAGGTGCTCGAGCGCATCGTCGCCGGCCGCCTGAACAAGCAGATCGCCGACGACCTGGGCATCAGCATCAAGACGGTGGAGGCGCACCGCGCCAACATCATGGAGAAGCTCAACGCCAACACGGTGGCCGACCTGCTCAAGATCGCACTCGGCGCCCCGTCCAGCAAGCAAGCCTGAGCACGACGGATCGACGAGAGGCCGCTGAGACCCAGCGGCCTCTTTTCGTTTCCGCCCCGCGTCCCCATATCGATTCAACCGCACAGGAACCCCGCCCATGACCGCACAACTGATCGACGGCGTCGCGCTGTCCCGGCAGATCCGCGCCGAAGTCGCGCAACGCGCCGCCGCCCTCACCGCCCGCGGCCACCAGCCGGGGCTGGCCGTGATCCTGGTCGGCGACGATCCGGCGTCGGCCACCTACGTGAAGAACAAGGTCAAGGCCTGCGCCGACGCGGGCGTGCGCTCGGTGCTCGAGAAGTACGAGGCCACGCTGACCGAAGGCCAGCTGATGGCGCGCCTGGATGCGCTCAACGCCGACCCGACGATCCACGGCATCCTGGTGCAGATGCCGCTGCCCAGGCACATCGATCCGCAGAAGGTCATCGAGCGCATCTCCACCGCCAAGGACGTCGACGGCTACTCCGTGCAGAGCGCCGGCGACCTGATGGCCGGCCTGCCCGGCTTCCGCCCCTGCACGCCCTACGGCTGCATGAAGCTGATCGAGAGCACCGGCGTCCCGATCAAGGGAAAGCATGCGGTCGTGATCGGCCGCAGCAACACCGTCGGCAAGCCGATGGCGCTGCTGCTGCTGCAGGCCAACGCCACCGTCACCATCTGCCACAGCGCCACCGCCGACATCGGCGCGCACACCCGCCAGGCCGACATCGTCGTCGTCGCCACCGGCCGCCGCGACACGCTGCGCGGCGACATGGTCAAGCCGGGCGCGATCGTCATCGACGTGGGCATCAACCGCAACGACGAGGGCAAGCTGTGCGGCGACGTCGACTTCGCCTCCGTCGCGCCGCTCGCGTCGTTCATCACGCCGGTGCCGGGCGGCGTCGGGCCGATGACGATCACGATGCTGCTGATGAACACCATCGAGTCGGCGGAACGCGTCGCCGGCTGACGCGCGGTGCGCGGCGTGCGGAACGCCCGGTTTCAGGGGCCGTTTCCGTGGCCGGGCTCTCCGGCGCCGGCGTACATTCGACTCAACGGCCCCCACCACCCCTCCTCGCACGCCCCATCGCCATGAAGAACCCCCTGCTGGACAGCCCCGGCCTCCCGGCCTTCGACGACATCCGCCCCGAGTTCGTCACCCCGGCGATGGACACGCTGCTGGCCCAGGCCGACGCGGCGCTGGAGCGCGTGGTCGGCCCCGATGTGCCGCCGGATTTCGACGCGATGTCGTCGGTGTTCACGGTCGCCACCGAGCGGCTGTCGCGGGCGTGGCGGGCCGTCGAGCACCTGACCGGCGTGGCCGACACCCCCGAGCTGCGCGCGGCGCACGCCGAGAACCTGCCGCGCATCACCGAGTTCTTCACGCGCCAGGGCGCCGACGAGCGGCTGTACGCGAAATACCGGGCCGTCGCCGCCAACGCGGACGCCGATCGCCTGGGCGCCGTGCGGCGCAAGGCGCTGGCCAACTGGCTGCGCGACTTCAAGCTGGGCGGCGCCGACCTGCGCGGCGCGGCCAGGGCGCGCTATTCGGCGATCCAGGAGCGCCTGGCCGAGCTGTCGCGCCAGTTCTCCGAGCACGTGCTCGACGCCACCGACGGCTACGCCCTGTACGTGCCCGAGGCCGACCTCGCGGGCGTGCCCGCGGACGCGGTCGCGGCCGCGCGCGCGGGGGCCGAGGCCGACGGCCGCGCGGGCCTGTGCAAGCTCACGCTGCACTTCCCCAGCTACCTGCCGGTGATGCAGATGGCGCGCAACCGCGCGCTGCGCGAGAAGCTCTACACGGCCTACGTCACGCGCGCCAGCGAGGCCGGCCCGCCGGGGCGCGACAACACGCCGGTCATCCGCGAGCTGCTTCAGCTGCGCCAGGAAGAGGCCGAGCTGCTGGGCTACCGCAACTTCGCCGAGCTGTCGCTGGTGCCCAAGATGGCCGGCTCGCCGGCGGAGGTCATCGCCTTCCTGCGCGACCTCGGCCGCCGCGCGCGCCCCAGCGCCGAGGCCGACCTCGCCGAGCTGCGCGAGTTCGCCGCGCAGGAGCTGGGCATCGCGCAGCTGCAGGCCTGGGACGTCCCGTTCGCCAGCGAGCGCCTGAAGGAGGCGCGCTACGCGTTCAGCGACGAGGAGGTGCGCCAGTACTTCACGCTGCCCAAGGTGTTGGACGGCCTGTTCCGCATCATCGAGACGCTGTTCGAGGTGAAGATCGTCCGGTCGACCGCGCCGGCCTGGCACGAGAGCGTGAGCTTCCACCGCATCGAGCGCGACGGCACGCTGATCGGCGAGTTCTTCCTCGACCTGTACGCGCGCGCCGGCAAGCGCCCCGGCGCCTGGATGGACGACGCCCGCCAGCGCTGGCTGCGCGCCGACGGCCGCGGCCTGCAGACGCCGGTGGCCCACCTGGTGTGCAACTTCGCCGCGCCCGTCAACGGCCGGCCCGCGCTGCTCACGCACGACAACGTCATCACGCTGTTCCACGAGTTCGGCCACGGACTGCACCACATGCTCACGCAGGTCGAGGAGCTGGGCGTCTCGGGCATCTCGGGTGTCGAGTGGGACGCCGTCGAGCTGCCCAGCCAGTTCATGGAGAACTTCTGCTGGGAGTGGGACGTCCTGCAGCAGCTGACCGAGCACGTCGACACCGGCGCGACGCTGCCGCGCCCGCTGTTCGACAAGATGCTGGCCGCCAAGAACTTCCAGAGCGGCATGCAGACGCTGCGCCAGGTGGAGTTCGCCCTGTTCGACATGCGCATCCACTCGGAGCCGGGCTCGGCCGACCGCGTGCAGGCCACGCTCGACGAGGTGCGGGCCGAGATCGCGGTGCTGGCGCCGCCGCCCTTCAACCGGTTCCAGCAC